>JALYHS010000193.1 GCA_030776385.1 Actinomycetota bacterium | reverse complement strand
GTCAACATGCAGGCGGCCATCGACACGATCGGGACCGCCGATGCCGTGCACGTCGACGTCATGGACAACCACTTCGTCCCGAATCTAACGTTCGGTCTCGAGATGGTGACGCGGGTGCAGGCGGTCTCACCGATCCCGCTCGACGTGCACCTCATGATCACGGATGTCGACCGCTGGGCGCCCGGGTACGCCGAGTTGGGCGCGTTCTCGGTCACCTTCCACGCGGAGGCCACGAGCGATCCGGTCGCTCTTGCGCGGACCCTTCGTGCCCTGGGTACTCGGGCCGGTCTTGCGGTCAAACCCGGAACCGACGTGACCCCGTATCTGGAGCTCCTGCCCGAGTTCGATCAACTGCTGGTGATGACCGTGGAACCCGGCTTCGGCGGCCAGAGCTTCATGACCGAGCTGATGCCGAAGGTGGCGGCGGTGCGGGCCGCGGTCGACACATCCGGCCTGGAGGTCTGGGTGCAGGTCGACGGCGGCATCTCCACCGAGACGATCGGTCGGGCCGCCGAGGCGGGTGCCGACACTTTCGTCGCGGGCTCGAGCGTCTTCGGCGCCTCGAACGCGGCGGACGCCATCACAGCGCTCCGCACGGCAGCCGATGCGGGTCACGCGCACTGAGCCGCCGGATCCTGACTCGCAAGTCAGTGGCGGGAGAGCTTGAGGATCTCCTCGGACCGTTGGATGTCGTCGTTGAGCGACGTCTGGCCGCGGGTTCCCGCGTAATCGTAAATACTGAAGCCGTCACAGCGGACGATCGAGCCCGGCTTCCCGAGCACCTCCCGAAGACTCGATCCGGTGATGACTTGGTCGGCGACCGCGTAGCTGAAGGTGGCCCCCTCGTACAAAGAGAGATTGTTCATCCAGGCATGAATGCTGAGGGGCAGAATCACTTGCACGAGTCGCCCCTTCTGGTCGCCGTACAGCGCGAGGGCACGCACAGTCCAGAAGCTTCCGACGCCGTTCACGTTGCGACCCCCGTCCGGCTTCGTGGACAGCCAGTTCGAAAGGCATGCCGTGTCGACAGGGGAGCGTGGAGACGCGAGGTCGGCGACCGCGGGTGCTGACAGGCCGATGGTGAGGATGGCAGCCGAACTCAGGGTCACCGCGAGCACGATCCGCAGACGTGTCTGGACCGAATGCAGGAGACGCTCCATCTTCTCGCCCCTCACCAACAGCAGGGCGAGAAGAGGGAACACGAACAGCGGAAGCAGATAGCGAGTGACACTCCTCCCGGCGCCGACCTGCACGGCGATCAACGAGATCCCGGCAATGAGGATGAACACGGCGATGAACAGTTCAGAGGTTGTCGCTCTCGGGGGATCGCCAACGCCTCCGTGCCGACTGTGTCGGATGAGAAAGACGACGACGAGCGCGAAGGGGAGCACCAGGATGAGCAGTTGAAGGATACCAAGGGGTGACTCGAGCCAACCTCGTACGACACTCAGCAGCAAACTCGCCGCTTGCGATGCTCCGAAAGTCGACAGATAGGCGTCGATGTTGGCGGCAATGTAGCGCGCGAAGACGCCCCGGGCCAGCATTCCGGCGCCGATTCCCAGAATGTGGGGGAACACCAGGATCAGTGCCCATCGAAGGGTGATCCGGCGAAGGATCAGCAGCAGGAGCAGCGTGGCGCAGAAAGGAGCGACGAACCAGAGCAGGTAGAGAGGGTTCGAGTACGTGATGGCTCCCGAAACGAGGACTACGACCAGCCCGTACACGAGTATCCGGCGCCGGTCGACGACCCCGCCCCGGAAACGCGTTGATCCCCAGTACACCAGGGCGAGCATCCCGAGAGAGATCAGGAGAGCTCCGCCGTAGTAGGTCGTCATCAGGAACAAGGTGGCGATTCGCGACGGCTCCACTGTTCCCACTCCGAGCACGCGGACTCCGGACTCGCACAGCACTACCACGAGGAACGCTAGGACGGCCGACAACGAGACAAGCAGCTGACGGATCCGTTTGCGCGGGGCAAATGCCGCAGTGATCGCGCGGAACCCGAGGTAAAGCAGTACCACGTTGAGCGCGGCGTTCAGCACCAGGCCGCCTTGAGCGGTCCCCATGATGAGGCCGCAGAGCGCGTAAAGCGGGAACTCGGGGAAGAAGAAGGTCTGGCTGGAGAACACCCAGTCAGAAGGTTCGCCACGCTCGAGCGACTGCAGCAGGAGTGGGAGCACCAGGGAGTCCCCGTTAGCGAGGAACACTGTGCGCCAGCTGCTGCCCGACACCGCGGCGAGCTTGGCGAAGACGAGAGCGAGAATGAGGAGCAGCGCGACGACCTCGGCGATCAAGGTTTGCCAACGGAGTCCTCGGGCCACGGTCGCGACGCGCGGGCGCTCTGATTCGGTCACCCCGCGGACTTTACCTTCCCCTTCGGTCCATCAAGGTTGACTTGACCGATGACGAACAAGACTGAGCATGACGTGGAATCGATCGTGCGCGGCATGAGCACAAATTCAGAATCCGCTTCGGGCCGTTCAGGAGGTCCCGTCGCGCCTGATGACCCCCGGTCTGCGAGACTTGACGCATGACTGACAAGACCAAGCCCGAGATCGAACCGACCCTGGGCGACGCCCCGACCGACCTCGTCATCCACGACCTCGAGACCGGCGACGGTGCCGAGGCCACGCCGGGGGCGACCGTCGACGTGCACTACGTGGGTGTCGACTTCGAGACCGGCGAGGAGTTCGACTCCAGCTGGGGGCGGGGCGAATCGATTCAGTTCCCGCTCAACGGACTCATTCGCGGCTGGCAGGAGGGCATCCCCGGCATGAAGGTCGGCGGCCGACGTCAGCTCGTCACGCCTCCGGTGTTCGCGTACGGACCTGCCGGCGGCGGACACCGCCTGTCCGGACGCACCCTCGTCTTCGTGATCGACCTGCTCGACGTGCGCTGACGCGGAAGAGCTCCGCGCCCTCAACGCGCCGGCGGCCACGGCAGGGAGAGCGAATCGGCCTGACCCGCCGCGTCCACTCCTGACGGCGGCACAAGCAGGAAGCCGCTCGAGTCCGCCAGGCCCCGCATCATCGCGGAGCCGATCCACGCACTGGGAATGGCGGATCCGTCGATGTCCCGGTAGGGCAGCACCGAGGTCGCGCGGGCGTGCCCGGGGATCGCCTGGGAGGCTCGCACCGTCATCGGACTGCTCAGGGACCGGCCCGTCATCGCCTCCAGCATCGGCGCGGCCACCACGGTGATCCCAATCATCGCCGCGAGCGGGTTCCCGGCGAGGCCGAGCACCACTCGTCCATCCGGGAGACGCGCGAGCAGCGTGGGGCCGCCGGGCCTGAGCGC
>JALYHS010000192.1 GCA_030776385.1 Actinomycetota bacterium | reverse complement strand
AACGGGATGAATCCTGCTGCGCTGCTGTTGAGCCAGCCGGCTGGCCAGCCCCGCCGACGTGCGATGTGGGATGCGACTTCGAGCGCAGCTTCGGATGGATGGATCGCCGCATCGATGTCGACTGTCGACCCGCGATCGAAGTAGTACAGCGAGAGTGCTGCGCCGCCCACAATCCGAATGCCGACATGCTCACCCTTGCCTGCGAGCCCGGCTGCGAGCTCGCGGAGGCCCGCGATCAGGTCATCGCGCTCGAGCATCTCAGACGCTCACGAGGGTGTCGCGGTCGATGAGCACTTTGCGATCGAGGAAGGCTTTCGGCACTCGATCGCGCAGAACCGGGGTCACATAGTCGCCCGCGCCAAATGTCCAAGAACGAGCGAGCAAGCGAGCCGGATCGCGCACCCAGCGGGGGAGAGGGAGACCCTCTTCAGTCAGTCGATAATCGGCCAAGCCTGCCAGCGCGGCATCCCAGTGCTTGAGACCAGTGCTGGGAGGTTCGGAGATTGCGAGTGCAAAACGAATCTCCTCGTGCTCGGCGGCGAGGTTGTCGGCGAGTTGGATGAACGCACGGACGGCGCGCGCTCCATCGCCATTCCGCTCGGCGGCGGCGATCCGGTTGGCGATACCCGCGACGTCCTCGCGGCGGGTCGGAATGGTCACCATGGCTTGCCCGGCGGCTGCGAGGAGGCGATCGACGGTCGCCCATTCGGGTGCACGATCACCGCTTTCTATGAGGGAGATCGATGACTGGGAGACGCCGCTCCGCTCGCTTAGGGCAACTTGACTCAAACGGCTGGCCCGACGTGCGTTCCGGACGAGGATTGCGGCGGTCATGTTCTCATTTCCTCTCCTATTATTGCGTCAAAGCAATAAGAATAGCGCTTATTAGGCTCTTTCTGCCACTGACGCCACCGTAACAATGACGCCCGGCTACGCCGCATGACGCCGTGCAACCCCATGTGACGCGCTTTCTCGACAGGCTCGAACAGCGCACGTAGCGTCGCCCGCATGACCATCACCGACACTCTCATCAGCCGCCCGACCGCCCCGTCCGTCACCGCCTCGTTGGTCACGCCTGAGGAGCGCGCCGCGCGCCTGCTCGAGGCGGGCACTGCCTGGAACACGCGCATCGCCGCCGACACCAAGAATGCGCACCTCACCTACAAGGTGACCGGTGAGGGGGAAGGCGCCGTCGCATCCATCATCCGGGCCGGCAAGCACAGCTTCCTGGTGGATGAGCCGGGCGCCCTCGCCGGGGACGACCTGGGTGCCAGCCCGGTCGAGTTCGCCCTCGGGGCGCTCATTTCGTGCCAGATTGTCGTCTACCGGCTGTACGCGAATGCGCTCGGCATCCAAGTGGATGACATCGACATCACCGCAGAAGGCGACCTGGATGCGCGGCGCCTGTTCGGTATCGACGAGACCGTTCGTGCCGGCTTCACCGAGGTGCGCCTCGACATCCAGCTCACTGGCCCCGAGTCGGAGGAGCGATACCAGCAGCTCCGTGACGCGGTCGACGCGCATTGCCCGGTGCTCGACCTGTTCGCCAACGCGACGCCGGTGAAGGTGTCGGTCTCGAAGGTCTAGCCTGGCCGCATGTCGACACCGGGTTTCATCCGTCCGATCAGGGAGCGCTTCATCGGCGGAGTGTGTGCGGCGATCGCGAACCACTACGGGTGGCGCGTTCAGAACGTGCGGCTGGGTATGGCCTTGCTGATCCTTTTCACGGGAGTCGGAGTCATCCTGTACATCGCTCTGTGGATCGCGATCCCGAGCGAATTGTGAGGTGCACCGACTCCGAACTCGATCGGATCAGCGCGCGGCAGTAGCGCAGCACCCTCCGACGGGCGGAGAATGCCCGCATGACCAGCACCCTCGCCACCGACGTGCTTCCCGCCTATCGTGCATTTCTCGACGCCTGCAACGCGCGGGATTGGGGCGTCGCACTTGCGTTCGTGCAGGATCCCATTCGCGTGCAGGGGGTCGTCACCTCGTCGGTCGACTACGTCGAGGGGATCGCGAAACTGACGGCTGCGCATCCGGGATTCGTGTGGACGGTGGGCGAAACCGTGGTGCAGGGCGGACGACTCGCGGTGCGGCTGTGCACGCCGCTCGGACCGGAGTACGCGATCTACAGCTGGCGGGACGGGCGGATCGTCGAGTACTGGGGCCGCGGCGAAGGTCGCTGAGGTCTCCAACATGAGCCGCTCGGTCACCCTGATTCGCTCCTACGGGTTGCTCGCGCTTGGCGCGTTCGGGATGCTGCTGGGCGCGTTTCTGCTGACGCGTCCGACGCCGGCATCCTTCGGGTGGTCGGCCTACGCGCCTCTCTCCGACACCGCCTTCGTGCCGTCGGGGTTCATCACGGGGACGTTCGTGCTCGGCGCTCTGTTGCTCGCGCTCGGCATTGCGCTCGCCGCGGGATGGATCGGGTTCGCGCTCGGGCGGCGGCAGCGCGGCTGAGGGGTGAAGCGCGGGGGCTGGGTCTCGACGGGCTCGACCGGCAAGAGGCGGTCTCGACGGGGCTCGACCAGCAAGAGGCGGTCGGCTAGAAGCGCGGGATGTCCGACGGACTGCTGCCGCCTGCCCCGCCCGAGAGCTGCTCCGTCGAGCTGACGCGGAAGCCCCAGCGCGCGATCTCCTCGCCATCGACCAGCAGTTGCGCCGAGTAGTGACCGGGCGCCGGGAAGACGAATCCGTTGGCGGCGGCCGCGATCGGCATGAGGAACGGCTGGCCGATCTCGATGCCCGGGTTCGGGGTGATCTGGAACTCCCCGCCGAACTCTCCGTCGAACTTGTGGCCGTCGGCATCCGTGAAGATCACCGCGAACTTGTGCAGTTGATGGTGCGCGCTCCACGGCACGTTGATCACGCCGACCACCGAGAACGTGCTCGAGGCGGGAAACGACGGGAACTGCATCTGGTTCCAGAAGCCGCCGTTCATATAGATCTTGCCGTTCTCGACCGCGGCGTGGTCGGCCAGGAAGAAGGCGGCGGCGTAGAGATCGGTCTCGGGGATCATCCGTCGAGGTTACGCGCGGGTGGGCGACGTCGGGTCGGCGGCGGAGGATTTCGAGGGAACAAGGAGGGCTTTTCGCGCGCGCCGGGTTAGTGTCAGGCATGAGCGAACCGACGACGGTGTCAGACGCCCCACTCACAATCACGGCCGAGCGCACGCGGCAGTTCGAGTCCACGGTGACCGAGCTGGCCAGGCTACTGCGGATCGACAGCTCCACATCCGCCGGGATCGGCAAAGCCCTCGGCCGCCGCTTCACCGTGCTCGCGAACGATGACGGCCTGATCCTGCTGGCAGGCGACGCGGATGCCGCGGCCACCCTTCGGCTGGACTGGGCGCTCATCGGCCCCCTCCGCGCCGAGAGCATCAGCGGCCGCCCGTTCGACGTCGAGCTCGCCGCCGAAACTTCCGTCTGCCTGCTCTCGGGCCACGGGATCGGCGGCGGAGCGCTGGAGCACCCCGTACTCACGATTCCGGTCACGGTCGACGGTTCGACCCTCGAGTTGCACGTCACGGTCGCCACCGACTGGGATATCGCCGAGCGACTCGAGGCGCGCCGTCCGCAGCAGGGCTCAGGGCCGCACTAGCGGCACGACGCACCAGCAGCACGGGCGGATGCCGTCCTGGCAGTCCTGCCGATTTCCCCCGGTCAGATAGCGAGGCGCGTACTCTCGGCAATGTTGCTCCGGACCTCGGCAGTGGAAGACCCACACAGATCGAGGACCACATGACTCGCGCTCCCGCAATTCTGACCGCGTCACAACGGCAGGTCTCCGGAAAGCTGGTGACCCCGACCCTCGAGCACGTCATCCGCAGCCGACCGGCCCGCATCGTGGTCGCCGTGCTACGTCTCTCGGTGGGATTCGTCTTCCTCTGGACTTTCTTCGACAAGGCGTTCGGGCTGGGCTACCCGACGGTGACGAGCCGCTCCTGGATTCGTGGGGGATCTCCGACTCAGGAGCTGCTGACCGGCTCGACCGTGGTGGGACCGCTGAAGCCGCTGTTCGCCGCGGTCGCGGGCCCGGCAGCCGACATCCTGTTCATGACCGGGATGCTCGTGGTCGGGCTCGCC
Organism: Actinomycetota bacterium; assembly: GCA_030776385.1. Classification (GTDB taxonomy): domain Bacteria; phylum Actinomycetota; class Actinomycetes; order Actinomycetales; family Microbacteriaceae; genus Lysinimonas. The sequence continues at coordinate 1,670 of JALYHS010000192.1, read as the reverse complement.
GTGATGTTCGGCGTCGCGCTGCGCATCAGCGCCATCATCGGGTCAGTCATGCTCCTTCTCATGTTTCTCGCTGCGTGGTCGTTCGATCGCAACACCGGCTCGACCAACCCGCTCGTCGACTCCCACATCATCTCGGCGCTCGTTCTCATCGCCTTCGCGTCGCTTTCTGCCGGGGACACCTGGGGTTTCGGGCTTGACTGGAGGCGCCTGCCCCTCGTCAAGCGGATGCCGTGGCTGGTCTGACGCCGTCAGCTCGGTGAGCTCGCTCAGCTCGGTGAGCGCGGCGGGCGCTGCGGGCGCGTGGATCGCGGCGGTCGCGCGGACTCCGAAACCAGCATCTCGGCCGTGATTTCGCGGCTGGTGATTGCTTGCGCGACCGCGTGCAGCGGCTGGTTGTGGTTCCGCGCATAGCTCCGAAGCGCGCTGAAGGCCTGGTCCATGCTGAGGTTGAGGGCCTGCGACAACGCGCCCTTGGCCTGCTCGATCAGCACCCGACTGTCGAGAGCCCTCTGCAACTGTTCGGCCACGATGTGGGTCTCCGCCGCGAGGCGCTGCTGCAGCACGCCGATCGTCGCCACATCGGCGAGCGCCTGCACCACGGCGGCGTCGCGGGGCGGCAGGGCTCCAGCAGCCACGTTGAAGAGGTTCATCGTGCCGATCACCTCGCCGCGCAGTTTCATCGGAGTCGCATGGACCGACTGGAAACTCTGCTCGAGCGCGGCACCCCGAAAATCCGGCCACTTCGGGCCGGACGCCGCGATGTCGGGAACGGAGACCGCGGTGCCGGTCGCGAAGCAGTCCACGCACGGCCCCGCGCCGGCGGCGAGCTGCATCACCTCGACGAGTTCTGCGCTCTCGTCCGTGGACGCCACCAATTGCAGCCGACCGAGCGAGTCGGCAAGCATCAGCCCACCCGCCGTCGCGGCGACGATCGCGGTGCACTCCACGACCAGGGTGTGCAGGAGATCGACAACGTCGTAGTTGGCGGTCAGGGTGTCCGCGACCATGACGAACGCGGCATTCAGTCGTGCTTCTCTAGAGGTCCCGTCCATGGGGTCCTCTCCCTTCATCGTGGAGATCATACGGCGGAGTCACCCCGGGATGTCCCGGAAATCGAGGCGCCTCAGCACGACGTCGCGGGCGACGTCCTCGACGGTGCGCGCCTGGGCGAACGCGTGGGCCTGGAGCAGAGCGAACGCCGCCGCCGCTCCGATGTTCAACTGCACCAGGATCATCCCGGTCGCCTGGTGCACCTCGCGACGGAGTGCCGGAGCGTCTCGTGCTTCGGCCGCGTCGGAGTCAGCGGAGCGAGTGGCCCGCTCGGCGGCGGGACCGGCGACGTGGCGAGAGATGCTGAGTGCGCGCGCGGTTGCCTCATCTCCGAGCGGCCCGGCGACGCGGCGGTAGAGATCCGCGACCCCCAAGAAGTTCATGCCGATGCGGATCGGGAACGAGAAGACCGCGCCGACACCCAGTTCCGCCGCCGCGGCCCCGAATACCGGCCAATCGGGATGCGCGTCTCCTCGCAGGTCGGCGCTGATGCTGGCACGGCCGGTGCGCGCGGACTCCCACCGTGGACCCTCGCCGAGGTCGAACTGCAATCGATCGAGTTCAACTGCGAGTCGATCGCTGACGCAGATCGTCGACTGCCTGCCCGGTCGTCTGAACAC
>JALYHS010000191.1 GCA_030776385.1 Actinomycetota bacterium | reverse complement strand
GGCTGGGACTCCCCGATGGCGCGCGCCGAACTGCTCGCCGACTGGCCCGGGATCGTCGGCGCGGAGACCGCAGCGCACGCCGAACCGGTGGGCATCGAGGAAGGAATTCTCACCGTGCGCTGCGACTCGACGGCGTGGGCTCAGCAGCTCCGCACGATGAACGCGGCGGTGCTGGTTCGGATCACGGAGAAGCACTCGGCTGCGGGGATCGACGTGGTGCGCTTTATCGGGCCCGACACCCCCTCCTGGAAACGCGGCCCCAGAGCAATCCCAGGGCGTGGCCCTCGCGATACCTACGGCTGACAAGGCAAATCAGGTCAAGGGCCGCGCGAAATGTCCCCAGACGGCGGAATTCGCGGTTTTGCTCTCCCTCCTGCGATAGAATCGGGAGGATGACCTCCCCCACCGCAGCAGACCCGAACGACTCGTACGGCGCCGGCGATATCCAGGTGCTCGAAGGCCTGGAAGCGGTGCGGAAACGTCCGGGCATGTACATCGGGTCGACCGGTCCGCGCGGCCTGCACCACCTCGTCCAGGAGATCGTGGACAACTCCGTCGATGAGGCGCTCGCCGGCTATTGCGACCACATCGAGGTCACGATCCTGGCCGACGGAGGCGTGCGCACGGTCGACAACGGCCGCGGCATCCCGGTCGACGTGCACCCGATCGAGAAGAAGTCGACCGTCGAGGTCGTGCTGACGATCCTGCACGCGGGCGGCAAATTCGGCGGAGGCGGCTATGCGGTCTCCGGCGGCCTGCACGGGGTCGGTAGCTCAGTGGTCAACGCGCTGTCGAGCACCCTCCAGGTCGAGGTGCGACGACAGGGGAACATCTACACCCAGGAGTACCACGATGGCGTGCCCGTCGCCCCGCTCGCGAAGGGGGCGACGACCAACCAGACCGGCACCACGATCACCTTCTGGCCGAATGACGTCATCTTCGAGACCGTCGAGTGGGACTACGAGACGCTCCGCGCTCGCTTCCAGCAGATGGCCTTCCTCAACAAGGGTCTGCGCATCTCGCTCACCGACGAGCGAGAGGTCAGCCGGCAGGACGACGGCACCCAGCGCGCCGACGTCTTCCTCTACGAGCGCGGACTCGTCGACTACGTCGAGTACCTCAACGCCACAAAGAAGACCGACGTCATCCACGATGAAATCATCTCCTTCGAATCCGAAGACACCGAGCGCAAGATCGCCCTCGAGGTCGCGATGCAGTGGACCACCTCGTACTCCGAGAGCGTGCACACATACGCCAACACGATCAACACCCACGAGGGCGGAACCCACGAGGAGGGATTCCGCGCCGCGTTGACGACGCTGGTCAACAAGTACGCTCGCGAGAAGGGTCTTCTCAAGGAGAAGGACGAGAACCTCACCGGCGACGACATCCGCGAAGGTCTCACAGCCGTCATCTCGATCAAGCTCGGCGAACCGCAGTTCGAGGGCCAGACCAAGACCAAGCTCGGCAACACCGAGGCGAAGTCGTTCGTGCAGAAGGTGACAGGCGATCAGCTCAACGACTGGTTCGACCGCAACCCGAATCAGGCGCGCGACATCATCCGCAAGTCGGTGCAGTCGGCGGCCGCCCGCATGGCCGCCCGCAAGGCGCGTGAACAGACCCGCCGCAAGGGACTGCTCGAGGGCGGCGGCATGCCCGGCAAGCTCAAGGACTGCTCGAGCCGCAACCCCGCGGACAGCGAGGTCTTCCTGGTCGAGGGCGACTCGGCCGGCGGATCCGCGGTGCAGGGTCGCAACCCCGAGACGCAGGCGATCCTGCCGTTGCGGGGCAAGATCCTCAACGTCGAGAAGGCGCGACTCGACCGTGCCCTCGCCAACGCGGAGGTCCAGTCGATGATCACCGCCTTCGGCACCGGCATCGGTGAGGACTTCGACGGCAGCAAGGCCCGGTACCACAAGATCGTTTTGATGGCGGACGCCGACGTCGACGGTCAGCACATCACGACCCTGCTGCTCACCCTGCTGTTCCGCTACATGCGGCCGCTGATCGAGATGGGATACGTCTACCTCGCTCAGCCGCCGCTCTACCGTCTCAAGTGGACGAACTCGGATCACGAGTACGTCTATTCCGACCGCGAGCGGGATGCCCTGCTCACCGCGGGGCTCGCGAGCGGCAAGCGCATCGCCAAGGAAAACGGTGTGCAGCGCTACAAGGGTCTCGGCGAGATGAACCACCAGGAGCTGTGGGACACGACGATGAACCCGGAGACCCGCACGTTGCTGCAGGTGACGCTCGACGACGCGGCCGTCGCCGACGGCGTGTTCTCGACTCTGATGGGCGACGATGTCGAATCGCGCCGCCAGTTCATCCAGCAGAACGCGAAAGACGTTCGCTTCCTCGACATCTAGCGGGTCTCGACAGGCTCGACCAACGACAACGCTCACTCAGTGATAGGCCACCATGACTGACACCACCGACACCGGACTCGATCCCGAGCGCCACGACAAGGTTGAGCAGGTCGACCTCCAGATCGAGATGCAGCGGAGCTACCTCGACTACGCGATGAGCGTGATCGTGGGCCGTGCGCTGCCCGACGTACGCGATGGACTGAAGCCGGTCCACCGCCGGGTGATCTACGCCATGTACGACGGCGGATACCGCCCCGATCGCGCGTTCAGCAAGTGCACCCGCATCATCGGCGATGTCATGGGGCAGTTCCATCCACACGGTGACAGCTCGGTCTACGACGCACTCGTCCGTCTCGTGCAGCCGTGGTCGCTGCGCTACCCGCTGGCTCTCGGCCAGGGCAACTTCGGCTCGCCCGGCAACGACGGCGCCGCAGCCCACCGGTACACCGAGACCAAGATGGCTCCGCTTGCCATGGAGATGGTGCGCGACATCGACGAGGACACCGTCGATTTCCAGGACAACTATGACGGTCGCACCAAGGAGCCGGTCGTCCTGCCGGCGCGCTTCCCGAACCTGCTGGTCAACGGCTCGGTCGGTATCGCGGTCGGCATGGCCACCAACATCCCTCCGCACAATCTGCGCGAGGTGTCGGAGGCCGCGCTCTGGGCGCTCGAGCACCCCGAGGCGACGCGCGACGAGTTGCTCG
>JALYHS010000190.1 GCA_030776385.1 Actinomycetota bacterium | reverse complement strand
GGTCTCGACAAGCTCGACCAGCGGGGCGACCGGCCTGTCGAGCTGCACCGACCGACACCAGCCGCCGGTCGGCGACTTCGATCGCCACGCTCCGGATCTGTCGGCCGACCACCGCCGCGATGGCAACTGGGCCGTGCGGCTTGGCCTGGCCGCCGTCAACCGGATCGGTCCGAAGGTGGCCGAGCGGATCGTGGCCGAGCGCGAGGCATCCGGCCCATACCGTTCGATGGAAGATGTGGTGCGGCGGGTCGGCCTCACCACCGCGCAGCTCGAGTCGCTCGCCACCGCCGGGGCATTCGACTGCTTCGAACTCAGTCGCCGCGAGGCGCTCTGGCGGGCCGGGTCGGCGGCGGATGACCGCGAGGAGTTCCTCGCGGACTCGGTGGTCGTCGTGCAGCCGCCGCTGTTCGCCGACCCGAGCGCCTTCGAGACCCTCGCCTCGGATCTCTGGGCCACGGGCATCTCCACCGACGACCACCCGCTCCGGCACTTCCGCGAGGACCTTGCCGCGCGGGGTGCGCTCTCTTCGAAAGACTTGCGGACCGCTGAATCCGGTCGCCGGATCGAGGTCGCCGGGCTGGTGACCCACCGGCAGCGGCCGGCCACGGCATCCGGAATCACCTTCCTCAACCTGGAGGACGAGCACGGGTTGGTCAACGTGATCTGTTCGATGGGCGTGTGGGGCCGCTATCGTCGCGTGGTCCGCGAGTCGCCCGCGCTGATCGTGCGCGGCATTCTGGAGCGCTCGGAGGAGGGCGTGACGAACCTTCTGGCCGACCGCTTCGAACTACTGAGTGTCGGTATTCTGCATCGCTCGCGGGATTTCCAGTAGTTGCCCGTGAGCAGCGGCGCCGCGAGCAGCAGTGGCGCGGGCAGTTGTACCCCCCGCACCACCCGTTCTGTCCCCCTGAGTGGGACCGGCGGTCGACGAGAGAGTTCCGTAGCCTCAGAAAGAACAACCCCAAACCCGAGGACCACCCATGCCCGCATCCGATTCACGTCCCGCACACTTCGCTCTGCGTGCCTGGTACGCGTTCCGCATGCTGCGGCTCCGCAGCCAGGTGCAACCGAAAGACGTGCCCGCCGTCCGCAGCGGCGACCCGCTCGCCGACCGGATTGTGCTCGTTGGCAACGGACCCAGCCACGGATGGGGTGTCGTCTCCCACCAGCTCGCCCTCACCGGCCAGCTGGCGGATGCGGTCGCCACACGAACCGGGCGTGCCTGCGACGTCGACCTCATCGGCGCCGAAGCCATGAACGTGCGTTCGGCCCTCGCCTGGATCGGTGATCGCGACCTGCACGCGGACGACGGCGTCGTTCTCGTCATCGGCTTCAACGACGCGCTGCGCTTCACCCCGGTTGCCACCTGGAAGCGCGAGATGCGCCTGCTGCTCGACGGAATCTCCTCCCGCCTGCGCCGCGAGCACGCGATCACGGTGGTCGGCATTCCGTCGATCCAGTCCTTCAGCTCCTACGGCAGCCTGGCGGCCCGGATGAGCGATCAGCACCGTCTCCGTCTCAATGCGGCGACTCGGCAGATCGCCCGGATCCGGGGGATCGCCTACCTCGACCTTCCCTCGGCCCCGTCCGGAAACGGCGAAAGCGCCGCCGCCGCGCTCTACCGCGAGTTCGCCACGCGAATCGCCACCGACATGGCCCCGCAACTCCTCACCGCCCGCCCCGCACCCGCACCGCGCGCCGCCAAAAAGGATCGTGTCTGGGACTGGAGCGGAACCGCCGCCATCGTCGAGGCCGCCCGTCACGGCGGAGAGACCGACCTCCGTCGTCTGACGGAACAGGCGCAGAAATCGTTCGGCGTCGAGCTCGCCGTCGTCTCCCTCGTGGACGGTGACCGGCTCTATCACGGCACCAACACCGACGTGATGCCGGCTTCTGTGCCGCTCGAACTGTCATTCTGTCGCTACACCGTCGAGAGCGGCGAGCCCGTCATCATTCCCGACACGGGCCGCGACGAACGTTTTGCGGGCAATCCGCTTGTGGATGTCTCGTTCATCAACTTCTACGCCGGCTACCCGCTGCGCGCCACAGATGGGCACGTGATCGGCTCCTTCTGCCTGCAGGGCTCGCAGCCGCGGAAGGAGTCCACCGTCGCCCTCGACCTTCTGCGCCAACTTGCGCTGGAGGCCCAGGACGTGCTGCGTGGCTACGAGACCGCGCCGCCGGCCGTGTCGTTCGCGCCTCCGATGATGGCGGCGCCCACCGGCAGCCCGGTCTACTTCGCGGACTGAGCTTTCGCGGACCGAGCTTTCGCGGACCGATCAGCGAGCGGCGGCAGCCTCGGCCTCGGCCAGCAGCACGCAATCGCACAGTCCCGAGATCGCGGCCTCGAGATCATCCAGCGAGGGGAAGCTTGGGGCGATGCGGATCATCGCGTCGTCCGGGTCCTCGCTGTACGGGAAAGCCGCGCCCGCCGGCGTCACCGCGATTCCGGCGGCCTTCGCGAGGTCGACAGCCCGGGTCGCCGTCCCCGCCGGTGCGGTGAGCGTCACGAAGTAGCCACCGAGCGGAGCGGTCCACGTCGCGTGGCCGGTCAGTCGAGCCGAGAGCAGGCGCTCGACGAGCGCGAACTTCGGCTCCAACAGCTCGCGGTGCTTCCGCATGTGAGCGCGCACGCCCTCGGCCGAGCCGAGGAAGCGCGCGTGCCGCAACTGGTTCACCTTGTCCGGTCCGATGGTCTGGACACTGGCGTGAAGTCGGTACCACTCGACGTTGGCCGTCGAGGCAGCGAAGAACGAGATTCCGCCACCCGCGAGGGTGACCTTCGACGTGGAGGCGAAGACCAGCGGTCGGTCGGGGTGACCGGCCGCCGCCGCGAGACCGAGCACGTCGACGGCGCCGGGCTCGGCATCCGTCAGGTGGTGCACCGCGTATGCGTTGTCCCAGAAGATGCGGAAGTCGGGCGCGGCGGACGGCAGCGAGACGAGCGCCTGCGCCTCCTCGGGCGTGACCGTCTGTCCACCCGGGTTCGCGTACATCGGGACCAACCACATCCCACGGACCGACGGGTCCTTCAGGTGCTCGCCGATCGCGGCGAGGTCGAGCCGGCCGCCCTCGAGGTATGGGAGCGGGATCATCCGGATGCCGAAGGCCTCCGTGATCGCGAAGTGCCGGTCGTAGCCCGGTGACGGGCACAGGAAGCTGATCTGCTGATCGCGCCACGGAACCGTGTTGCCGGGCACGCCGTGGAGCAGCGCGTGCACGATCACGTCGTGCATGACGTTGAGACTCGCGTTGCCGAGCGCGAGGAGCTGCGGCACCGGGATTCCGAGCAGCTCGCTGTAGATCGCGCGCAGTTCGGGCAGCCCGTCCGTGCCGCCGTAGTTACGCGTATCCACGCCGTCGGCCGAGACGTGGTCGGCCGAGAGCGGCAGGTCGAGCAGACCGTTCGACAGGTCGAGCTGCGCGATCGAGGGCTTGCCGCGGGTGAGATCGAGCTTCAGCCCACGGGCCTTCAGCGCCTCGTATGAGGCCTGGAGTTCGGCGAGCGATGCGGATGCGGTGGTGCTGACGGACATGCCTCAACGGTACCCGTTCGACTCGCTCCCGCCGCGCCTGCCCGGCCCGATTTCACCCCGCGAGTCGACCCCGAAGCCAGTCGATCCGCGACTGGAGTTGGGCGACGGTGGCCTTCGCGACCTCCGGTCCGCCACAGGCCCGGCGCACCTCGGCGTGCACCATCGCGTGCGTCTGGCCCGATCCCCGCGCCCGAATCGACACGAGACTGTTCAGTAGTTTGCGCTGTTCGGCCAGGGTGCGATGCAGGGAGACCGGTTCCGGAGCCTCGGTGGGCAGCTCGCCATTGGCGATGGCCGCGCGACGGCGCTCGACGGCGTGCCGGGACTGGCGCTGCTGGCGGGCCTTCAGCAACTCGCTCACCTGATCCGGTTCGAGAATCCCGGGCAGGCCGATGAAGTCCCACTCCTCTGCGCTGCCCGGCTCGGCGAGCGAGCCGAACTCCTCGCCGTCGAAGAGCACCTTCTCGAAGGTCGCGACCGAGCCGAGAGCCGTCCACTCGTACTCATCGAGGAGGTCGGCGGATGCGGCGTCCTCCTGTTCGGCGCGCTCACGTTCCTCGTCGTTCAGCAGCTGGTCGTCCGGCGTCTCGCGATCGAGCGCGTGATCGCGTTCGCGTTCCATCTCGGAGGCGAGCGCGAGCAGGATCGGCACACTCGGCACGAAGATCGAGGCGAGTTCGCCGCGCCGCCGGGCCCGCACGAACCGTCCGATGGCCTGGGCGAAGTACAGCGGCGTCGCCGCACTCGTGGCGTACACCCCGACGGAGAGCCGCGGCACGTCGACGCCCTCCGACACCATTCGGACCGCAACCATCCACCGTTGGGTGCCCATCGCGAAGGCCTGGATGCGGTCGCTCGCCTCCTTCTCGTCGCTGAGCACCACGGTCGGCGGGTGGCCGGTGAGTCCGGTGAGGATGGTCGCGTACGCCCGCGCGGACGCCTGGTCGGTCGCGATCACGAGACCTCCGGCATCCGGGACCGCCTGCCGAACCTCGCTGAGCCGTCGATCGGCGGCGGTGAGCACGGCCGTCATCCAGTCGCCCTCGGGATCGAGCGCGGCGCGCCAGGCCTGGGCGGTCACGTCGTTGGTGTCTGGCTGCCCCAGGGTGGCCTCGAACTCCTCCCCCTGCCGGGTGCGCCAGCGCATCGAACCCGCGTACGAGAGGAAGATCACCGGTCGCACGACCCCGTCGCGCAGGGCTCGTCCGTAGCCGTACGCGTAGTCGGTCTGCGAGAGCCGGATGCCCTTCTCGTTGCGCAGATACTTCACGAACGGGATGGGCGCGGTGTCGCTGCGGAACGGGGTCCCGGTCAGCGAGAGCCGCCGGGTCGCGCCGTCGAAGGCCTCGCGGATCGCGTCACCCCAGCTGAGCGCATCGCCGCCGTGGTGGATCTCGTCGAGAATCACGAGGGTGCGCTTCGACTCGGTGAGCTCGCGATGCAGGCTCGCCCGGACGGCGATCTGGGCATAGGTGACGACGACGCCGTGAAACTGTCGGGACTCGCGGCCGTGCCGGTTGCTGAACTTCGGGTCGAGGTGGATGCCTGCCCGGTGGGCCGCCTCCGCCCACTGGGTCTTGAGGTGCTCGGTGGGTGCCACCACCGTGACCCGGTCGACGACGCGGCGCTGCAGCAGTTCGCTCGCGAGTCTGAGCGCGAATGTCGTCTTGCCCGCACCGGGGGTCGCGGAGACCAGGAAGTCGCGGTGCTCGTGCTGGAAGTAGAGGTCGAGCGCCTCCTGCTGCCAGGCACGCAGCTTGTCGGCGGTCCCGCGAGGGGCACGCTCCGGGAATGCGGGCGAGAGGTGTTCGGCGGCGGTGGTGGCCCGGAATACGGGTCCTGGAGCCGTCGAGTCAGTCACTCGCTCCACGGTACCGCCCCCGCCTGACCTTGGTGGTCGCTACTCAACGAACGAGAGCAGCTAATCGTCACCACCGGCGATCCGCCGCCTCGGCGTCTCGCCGAGCAACGCGGCAGGTCGCACCACGCCCGCGCCGAAGCGCGAGCCGATCGCATCCACGGTGCCTTCGACTTCGCGCCACTGCTCGTCGTCGTCCCAAAGACCGAGGCTCGCGACCGCCCCGCTGAGCCCCTCGCCACGCACGCCGATCAGCCGCACCGGCCTTCCGCCTTGCGCCGCCGCGTCGTAGAGCGACCGTGCCTCCTCGTAGATCCGCTTGCCGAGGTCGGTCGGCTCGCCGAGCGTGTGCGAGCGGCTGATCGTGGTGAAGTCCTCGAAGCGCAACTTGAGCGAGATGGTGCGTGCCTGGACTCCGGCCCTGCGCAGCCGGGCGCCGACCGCGTCCGAGAGGCGCAGCAGCTCGCGGTGGAGGGCAACGGCATCGGTGACATCGGTCTCGAAGGTGGTCTCGTGGCCGACGCTCTTCTCCTCGCGGGTCAACTCGATGACGCGCGGGTCGCGTCCCCAGGCGAGCTCGTGCAGCCGGGTCGCGTTTGCCGGTCCGACGGCGCGCTTGAGCGCCTCGAACGGCACATTCGCGACGTCACCGACGGTGCGCAACCCGAGTCGCTGCAACTGCTCCTCCGACTTGCCCCCCACACCCCACAGCGCCGACACCGGCTGCGGATGCAGGAACGCGATGGTCTCCGATGCCGGAATTACCAGCAACCCGTCCGGTTTCGACCGCGAGGAGGCCAGCTTGGCCACGAACTTGGTGGATGCCGCCCCCACCGAGCAGTGCAATCCCGTCTGCGAGAACACCCGCTCGCGCAGCCGCGTCCCGATCTGCCAGGGGGTGCCAAGCAGGCGGCGTGCGCCCGCGACATCCAGGAAGGCCTCATCGATGCTGAGGGGCTCGACCTGCGGGGTGACCTCGCCGAGCAGGCCCATGACCTGCTTCGAGAAGTGGGTGTACCGCTCGAAGTGCGGCTCGAGCACGATCGCCTGCGGGCAGCGGCGAAGTGCCACGGCCATCGGCATGGCCGAGTTCACCCCGTACTTACGCGCTTCGTATGTCGCCGCGGTCACGACTGAGCGCGAGGACCGGTGCCCGACGATGACCGGCTTGCCGACCAACTCGGGGTGCTCGAGAAGCTCGACGGAGGCGTAGAACGCGTCCATATCGACGTGCAGGATGTGGGCACTCAGGTCGCCGCTGGGCTCGGCAGTGACCTGCCTGCCGCTGCCGTCCTGCTTGCTCACGGTTCATCCTCGCACCGACCTCCGACGGCCGACCTCCGACGGCGGACAGCGGGAACGAGAAAAGGCCCCGGCTTGCGCCGAGGCCCGTCTCGAGTGACTCGCCTAGCGCCGACGCCTGCTGAAGATCGCGTTGAAGATCAGGGTGACGATCAGGGCGCCGACGATTGCCGCGATCCATCCCGGGAGCGAGAAGAAGCTGGTGTAGACGTCCGCGCCGAAGATCGCTCCGGCGAGCCAGCCACCCAGCATGGCGCCGACGACACCGAGGACGAGGGTCAGCAGGAAACCGCCGCGCTGCTTACCGGGAAGGATCGCGCGGGCGATGAGGCCTCCGATGAGACCGAGGAGGAGAAAGCCGAGAAAGCCCATGAGGGACTCCGTTCAGGTGCTGTGATTCGGCCCCGCATTTCGGGACCGCCCCAGTCAAGCAGGGGGCTTCCTGAGTCTGGCAGACCCTCACACCCAGCGTACAGCTTTGTTGCACACTGGAACCATGGCCCCTCACCACCCGTGGACGCGCTACGTCGCCATCGGCGACTCCTTCACCGAGGGCATCGGCGATCCCGAGCCGCGCTCCCCCGGCGGCCACCGTGGCTGGGCCGATCGGGTGGCCGAGGTGCTCAGCGACGGGACCGACGATTTCGCCTACGCGAACCTGGCGATCCGAGGGCGGCTACTCGGTCAGATCCTCGACGAACAGCTCGAACCGGCACTGGAGCTTCGACCGGATCTGGTGACGATCTCCGCGGGCGGCAACGACATCCTGCGCCCCGGCACCGATCCCGACCGGGTAGCTGCCCGTTTCGAAACCGGTCTGCGGCGTCTCGCCGGGAGCGGCGCCACGGTCGTCATGTTCACCGGCCCCGACGTCGGCCGCACCCCCGTGCTCGGACGCCTGCGCGGCAAGGTCGCGATCTACAACGAGAACCTGCGCGCCCTCGCCCAGAAGCACGACGCGATCGTTGCCGACATGTGGGCGCTGCGCGAGCTGACGGACCCGCGGATGTGGGCACCCGACCGCCTGCACCTCTCGCCGATCGGTCACACCACTGTCGCCCGGATGGTGCTCGGTGCGCTCGACGTGCCGAACGAGCTCGAGCCTTACCGGCCGGAGCCGCTGCCGAAGAGCTCGTGGCGGCAAGCCCGCCGTGAGGACGTCGGCTGGGCTCGCGAGTACTTCGGCCCGTGGATCCTCCGTCGCTTGCGCCGTCAGTCCTCGGGCGACGGGATCTCGGCGAAGCGTCCGACGCCGGGCGGGGCGCGGGAGACCGACTGAGGCGATCCGCTACGGCGCCCCGACGATCAGGCCAGGGTGCGACAGCCGCCACCCCGGCCCTGGATCGGTGAGCGCGCGAGACAGCCCCAACGGCACCCGGATCGTCCGGCCGGCCGCCGTGAAGGTCGCGGTCCCGACATCCAGACCCTTCGACCCCGTCGTCACAGGGGTCACGGTCGATGTCGAGGTCACCGCCGTGTCGCTCCAGGTGACGACACTCGCGGATTTCTCGGCGATCGCGGTCGTCCTCTGCCCCCAACGAGTAGTGTACGTCGCGTAGGCATCACCCTTCGACACCAGGGTCACCTCGTGGAACCCGGCGAGCACCCCCGTCATCAAGACCTTGATGTCGGCGTCGACCACGGCGTGCGTGGAGCCCCCGAGCACGACCCCCACGATCGTGACCTGGGTGTCGCCGACCTTCTGCTCCGAAGCGAACAGCAGGTTCGCCCCGGCGCCGGTTAGAGTGCCGGTCTTGATCCCGACGATTCCGACGGAGCCGAGCAGGCTGTTCGTGTTCATCAGCGTGCCGACGTCGTGGATGGTGACCGCGGTCATCGACACGATGTCGGCGATGACGGGGTCGGCAAGCGCGAGCGTGCCGAGGGTCAGCAGATCGGCGGTCGTGGCGGCGTTCGTTGGCTGGATTCCGGTCGGGTCCGTGATGGTCATGCTCGGGAG
>JALYHS010000189.1 GCA_030776385.1 Actinomycetota bacterium | reverse complement strand
GCTCGGACTCGCGCATCTCGTCGGCGGGGGAGCCCGCCTATTCGGTCGCGAGACTCTCGCCAAAGACGAGCGACGCGACGGAGTGCCCTTCTTCCTCGTGATCCTGGCGATCGTCGGGGCGATCGTCGAGTGGTTCAACCCTGCGAACGACGTGGCGATCTCTCTCGACGCGTACACCTTCGGCGGCCTCTTCGGCCGTGTCGCCTTCGCGCTGCCCGTGATCATGCTGGTGTTCGCGGTCTGGCTGTTCCGGCACCCGGCGAGCGTGCACGACAACACCCGGATGGGCATCGGCCTCGGCCTGCTTCTGACCACCATCAGCGGTCTCAGTCACATCCTCGGCGGCAGCCCGCAACCCGCGCAGGGGGCCGTCGCTCTCGCGCACGGCGGCGGCATCATCGGCTGGATCGTCGGCCAGTTGTTCGTTCAGACCAACCTCGCGTGGCTCGGCGTCGTGGTCCTGAGCGGTTTCCTGCTGCTCTCGCTGTTCATCATCACGAAGACCCCGCCGAACAAGATCGGATGGCGTCTGCGTGAGCTCTCCGCCTACCTGTTCGGCGCCCAGGCGCCCGAACCGAGGGACAAGACCGACGAAGCGACCACGGGGACCCAGGAGTTCGGCTCGCTCAGCGACCTCGGCCTCGAAATGGACGACCCGGCCTCCATGCCGTGGTGGCGGCGCGGCAAGCCGAAGAACGCCGAGCCGGCCTTCGACAGCCCGGTGCTCGGCGCAGGTCATGGCGGAGCCGAGCAGCAGACCGAGATCATCGACCACACCCAGCGCGAGCAGTTCGACATCGAGTTGCTCGAAGAACTCGTGCGCGCTGAAGACGCCGTCAAGCGCTTCACCGGGGAGGTGGATGCCGGAGCCACGAGCATCCGCGAGGACGGGGCGGCCGCGCCGCTCCCGGGCTTCGGGGGCGCAACCGAGCGCGGGGCCGCGGGGGAGTTCGATGGTCAGCCCGTCGCAGCGCCCTCGACCCCGACGTCCCGACCGAGCACCCCGCGGCGGGCATACCGGCTGCCCGGGGCATCCATTCTCTCGGCGGGCACGCCGCCCAAGGCGAAGACCCCCGCCAACGATGAGGCGATCGCCGCCATCACGAGCGTGTTGAGTCAGTTCCAAGTGGATGCCCGCGTCACCGGTTTCAGCCGCGGCCCGAGTGTCACCCGCTACGAGGTCGAGCTCGGCCACGGGGTCAAAGTGGAGCGCGTCACCGCCCTCGCCAAGAACCTGTCGTACGCCGTCGCCTCGAACGAGGTCAACATCCTGTCGCCGATCCCCGGGAAGAGCGCGATCGGCATCGAGATTCCGAACAAGGATCGCGAGATCGTCTCCCTCGGCGACGTGTTGCGCTCGGGAGCCGCCTCCAAGAGCGTGCACCCCATGACCATCGGGCTCGGCAAGGACGTCGAGGGCGGGTTCGTCGTCGCGAACCTCGCCAAGATGCCGCACCTCCTGGTCGCAGGCGCGACCGGATCCGGCAAGTCCAGCTTCATCAACTCCATGATCACCAGCGTGCTGATGCGCGCCAAACCCGCCGAGGTGCGGATGGTGCTGATCGACCCGAAGCGCGTCGAACTGGCCGCATACCAGGGCGTTCCGCACCTCATCACACCCATCATCACGAACCCCAAGAAGGCCGCGGAGGCGCTGCAGTGGGTCGTCAAGGAGATGGATATGCGGTACGACGACCTCGCGTCGTTCGGGTTCCGCCACATCGACGACTTCAACCGCGCCGTGCTCGCGAACGAGATCGTGCTCCCGGTCGGCTCCGAGCGTCAGCTGCAGCCCTACCCGTACCTGCTCGTCGTCGTCGACGAGCTCGCCGACCTCATGATGGTCGCTCCGCGCGACGTCGAGGACTCCATCGTGCGTATCACGCAGCTGGCGCGCGCCTCGGGCATCCACCTGGTGCTCGCGACGCAGCGTCCGTCCGTGGATGTCGTCACCGGCCTGATCAAAGCGAACGTGCCGTCGCGGCTGGCCTTCGCGGTGTCGAGCATGACCGACTCGCGCGTCATCCTGGACCAGCCGGGCGCTGACAAGCTGATCGGCCAGGGCGACGGCCTCTTCCTCCCGATGGGCGCGTCGAAGGCGATCCGCGTGCAGGGCGCCTGGGTGGCCGAAGACGAGATCGCGGCGGTCGTGGCTCATGTCACCGAGCAGGCACGGCCGGAGTATCGCGAGGTCGCGATCGTTGCCGAGAAGAAGGAGGTCGACGGCGACATCGGCGACGACCTCGACATTCTGCTGCAGGCCGTCGAACTCGTGGTGAGCACGCAGTTCGGTTCCACCTCGATGCTGCAGCGCAAGCTACGGGTCGGCTTCGCCAAGGCCGGTCGGCTGATGGACCTGATGGAGTCGCGCGAGATCGTCGGCCCCAGCGAGGGGTCCAAGGCGCGCGACGTGCTCGTGACGCCGGAGCAGTTGGGTGAGGTCATCGCGTCGCTGCGCGGAGACGGGCCAGCGCCCTCGAGCGCCTCGTCCGCTCCGACGACGAACACGGCCCCGAGATCGACGAATCCGGGCCAGCAACCTGGGGGTTACTCGGCGGATCCTGTTGCCGACATGACGAGCGGATATCCTGAAGACGATGGCCCCTCGGACGAGGATGCCTGGTCGCTCACTGGCAGGGAGTAGCGCATGGCGGGTTCCGCCGATTCTCCCGCAGGGCCGAGCACTCCCCGGGCCAACACGCCTCGGGTGAACCCGATGAAGGGCCGCATCGTCGCCAAGGGTGACACCACGGCGAGTGCGGGCAACATCGCCAACATCGTGACGGTTATCCGCATCCTGCTTGCGCCCGTCTTCATCGTGCTGCTGTTGGACGACAACGGGCACGACACCTACATCCGCTACATCGCCGCGATCCTGTTCGTGTTCGCGATCGTCACGGACTCCGTCGATGGACTCCTGGCACGACAGCGCAACCTGGTCACCGATCTCGGCAAGCTGATCGACCCGATCGCCGACAAGGTGCTCACCGGCGGGGCGCTGGTCGGGCTGTCGATCCTGGGCGAGATCCCGTGGTGGATCACCATCGTGATCCTGGTGCGGGAGGTGGGAATCACCGTATTCCGGTTCATCGCGCTGCGGGATCGGGTGATCGCCGCCTCGTGGCTCGGCAAGGTCAAGACCGTGGCGCAGGCCGTTGCGATCTCCTTCGCCCTGTTCCCGTTCTGGCAGTTCCTCGGCAGCTGGATCAACGTGGTCAACGCCGTGCTGATCGTGATCGCGCTCGTGCTCACCATCGTCAGCGGCGTCGAATACCTGTGGCAGGCATACAAGGTGGGGCGCGCCAAGCGCATCGAGCTGCCGGAGTAGCCGGATGACCGAGATCCCTGGCAGCGGTGTCGGCACGGCAGCCGATACCGGCGTCGACGCGCGCGCGCTCGCCGTTCGGCTGATCGACGAGCTCACTCGCCGTGGCCTGACCATCGCCGTCGCCGAGTCGCTCACCGGTGGCCTCGTCGTGGCCGAACTGATCGCCGTGCCTGGTGCCTCCGCCGTGGTGCGCGGGGGAGTGGTGGCATACGCAACCGAGTTGAAGGCCAGCCTGCTGGGAGTGGATGCCGCTCTGCTGGCGGAGAAGGGTCCGATCGACGCCGAGGTGGCCAGGCAGATGGCCGAGGGTGTGCGGTGGCGGCTGGGTCATGACGGGGCGCCCGCGGACGTCGGCCTCGCCACGACCGGCGTCGCCGGACCGGACTCTCAGGACGGGCATCCGGTCGGCGAGGTGTGGATCGGCGTCGCCATCGGAGAGGTCGTCACGGCTCACGGCCTCACGCTGACCGGTGACCGCGCATCCATCCGATCGGCCGTCGTCTCCGAATCACTTGCGCGAGTGTTGGGACGTCTGCCGGAATAGCGGGCGTTTCGATCTCGTTACAGAGTGTGTCGTCACAGCCAAGTCCGAGGCGACACGATTTAGAGTTCAAGCAACACCCGGGATACAGTTACTGCCCGGTCTCACATGAAAAGGAGGACACCATGGTTCTGGTCCGTCAGGAAATCGGCGATGTTCTCCGTGACTTCCGCCTGCAGAAGGCGATGACCCTGCGTCAGGTGGCGAGCCGCGCGAGCGTGGCTCTCGGCTACTTGAGTGAGGTGGAGCGCGGCCAGAAGGAGGCCAGCTCGGAGATTCTCGCATCGGTTGCCGATGCTCTCGACACTCCCATCTCGGTGATCATGCGCGAAGTGGGCGACCGCCTCGCGATCATTGAAGGCGTGACGACAGTCCCCGACACGCTCCCAGACGAGCTCGTCGCGGAGTTCGACGCGGATCTCGCGATCCGCTAGTCGCATCGATTCCAGTTTTGCGAAGGCCCCGGCTTCGGTCGGGGCCTTCGTCGTGGAGCGCCGTTGGGCAGGTTGTCGCCCGCGGGTCCGTTCCTCGAACGCGCACCAGGACACGCCCGCGCGCGAGATTCCGGCGCGCGCTCGCGCGTCGCGGTGTCTGCGCGACAGCATCGGGCACCGGATGATGGTCACATGAAGCTGTCCGAGTTCGATGTCGCAATCGCCGAGGAGTTCGGCACCTTCGGCCGGGTTCTTCGTCGCGACACTGTCGTCGTGGCGCTCGGCAACCGCACGCCGGACGAGGCTCTCGCCGCCGGTGTTCCCGCGCGCGAGGTATGGTTCGCACTCTGTGCAGCCCAGGACGTCCCGCCCGATCGCTGGCACGGCGCAGGCCGGCCGAAGCCCGCGCGCGGCTGAGCCGTCCCCTCCCGTCCCGTCCCGGACGCGACACGCCGAGCTCGAATAGTTCGAACATCCATTCGATGTCGGCTAGTCTCCTCAACAAGGTCGTTCGAAGACGAGTTGTAC
>JALYHS010000188.1 GCA_030776385.1 Actinomycetota bacterium | reverse complement strand
ACGCGCGGCGAGGTCCGCGTGCGGAACTACAGGGCCGCGCTGATCCCGCCGTCGACGTAGAGGATGTGCCCATTCACGAAGCTCGACGCCGCGGACGCCAGGAATACGGTCGCGCCGACCAGTTCCTCGGGCCGACCCCAGCGCTGCGCGGGGGTGCGCTGTTCGAGCCACGTGTTGAAGGTGTCATCCGACCAGAGCGGCTCGTTGAGCGGCGTGCGCATGTAGCCGGGAGCGACCGCGTTGCAGTTCAGACCGTGCCGTGCCCAGTCGGTCGCCATTCCCTTCGTGAGGTTCGCCACCGCGCCTTTCGTCGCCGTGTACGGCGCGATCGAGTAGCGGGCCATCAACACGTTCACCGAGGCGATGTTGATGATCTTGCCCTCGCCGCGCGGGATCATGTGCCGAGCGCACGCCTGACCCACGTTGAACACGCTCGAGATGTTGGCGTGGAGCAGCAGCTCGAAGTCGGCAGCAGGGAAGTCCTCGAGCGGGGTGCGATGTTGAACCCCGGCGTTGTTGACAGCGATATCGATCGGACCCTGAGTGGTCTCGAAGTCGTCGATCACCCCGCGCACGGTGTCGTGGTCGGTGACGTCGAAGGCCAGGATGCGGCTGCCGGGGATCTCCGCGGCGGCCGCCTCGAGCTTGGATCGGTCGCGCCCGTTGAGAAGCACGGCCGCGCCCGCGTCGGCGAGCCCGTGCGCGAGTGCCAGACCGATGCCCTGGGAGGAGCCGGTGATGAGCGCGGTGCGCCCGGTGAGATCGAACAGTGCGGTGCTCATGCGTGTCTCCTTCTGCGCGTCACCGAGATCAACCGGGGAACAGCGTGAGTCCGCCGTCCACCCGCAGGACCTGACCGTGGATGAATCGTGCCGTCGGGCCGACCAGGAAGGCCACGGCATCCGCGATCTCCTCGGGGTCGCCGTAGCGCAGGAACGAGTCGTTCGTCTCCATCATCGCCGGATCGGTGACGCGCGTCGCCTGGAAGCGAGCCGTCTTGGTGGGGCCGGGGCTCACTGCGTTGACCCGCACGCCGAACGGTCGCATCTCGGCTGCAAGGCAGCGCGTGTAGTGCACCACGGCGGCCTTGAGCGTCGAGTAGATCGCCTCGTTGCTTCCGCCGATGTGTGCGGCGGCGGAGGCGATGTTGACGACCGCGCCTGCCCCGCGATCCCGCATCGGTCGCACGAAGGCCTGGCAGACCAGCATCGTGCCGATGAGGTTGTTGTTGATCTCGGTCTGGATGTCCTCGAGCGCGATGTCGAGGGCATTGTTCGGGTTCGGCTTGCCGCCCGCCGCCCCGATGTCGCCGCCCGCGCAGTTCACCAGAATGTCGATCTCACCGAGCTCGGCCGTGATCGCTCGGTACATCTCGGCCACCGCCGCGGCGTCGCCGATGTTGCCGAAGACCGTCGTCACCCGGGTGCCATGGCGGCGGATGTCATCGGCCACCTCGCCAAGATTCTGCGCCTCACCGTACTTGGCCGGCCCGGTGTCGTTCAGGTCGTGGATCGCGACATCCGCTCCCAGCGAGGCCAGCTTGTCGGCCATGGTGCGGCCGAGTCCGCGGCCCGAGCCGGTCACGAACGCCGTCTTGCCGGCGAGCGGCTTGGTCAGTGCGGTGGTCACTACGTCGGTCATCGTCATCCCATCATTTCCAGCGACCGCAGGAACGTGGCGCTCCTCTGCAGCATGTCGTGCTCGTAGGCGAGCAGTTCGTCGCCCGGAGCCTCGAGCTCCCACGGAGTGCGGTAGTCCTCGTTCTCGGGGATCAGGTTCGGGCGCGCCGCGGCGAGCGCCTCTGCGAGCTCCCGGGCGTCTTTCGGCGGGTAGCCGTTCCACCAGTCGGGCGTCAGCAGGCGCACGTGCCGAGCCTCGAGCGCGGCGAGCTCGAGCGAGGAGGTGAAGCTCTGTCCGGTGGCGAGCAGGATGCCGAGCACCTCGCGGAACGGCACCACCCCGTCGCCGAGGGCGCAGCGCACCAGACGGTAGCCCTCATCGGTGAACTGGACGCGGTAGTCCTTCAGGTGCACGTGGCGCACCCGATGCGCGACAGCTCGGGCGAACGACAGCGGAGACTCCGCCACCGGGAACGGATTCGCCGTGTCGAGCGTGAGTCCCACGTTCTCGCCCGCGTCTTCGGCGAAGGCGAGCAGCTCAGCGCTGCCGAAGTCCTGGTGGTTCTCGATCGCGACGGTGACCTCGTGGTCGGCAGCACGCGGGGCGAGCTCGCCGAGGCCGGCTCGGATCTCGGCGTTCAGCTCGGCGAACCGCGCGGCACCGTATACGTTGCGATCACCGCACAGGATGGGGGAGAGGCCGAGGCGCATCGTCCTGGCATCCAACTCGATAGCGTTCTGGAGCGGAGCGTCGATTCCCTCCGACAGCCCCGCGCTGACGATCGGCGCCATGCCGAGGTCGGCGAGGCGCGACTTCAGCGCCGTGCGGCCGGCGGTGCCGAGCTCGGTGAGCCAGGGGTTGAAGATCTCGATCGACTTCGCGCCGATTCCGCTCGCGATCTCGATGAACCCGTCGAGGCCGGTGCCGTTCGGGTTGGCGCGCGGGGTGCCCGCGCCCTGCAGCCCGAGCGTGTACGTCAGCCCGTACGGGTTGATCCCGAGCGCGATGCTGCCGGTCATCGCAGGCCCCCGTCGACGCGCAGGCACTGTTTCGTGATCATCCGCGAGTCGTCCGCCGAGAGGAAGAGCACAGCGTCGGCGATGTCGTCCTCCAGCAGGTCGAGGTGGATGGCTTGGATCTGCACCATGCGCTCCTTGCTCTCGGGGGTGTGCCAGAGCCTCAACTGGCGTTCGGTCATCACGCCGCCGGGGGCGATCGCGTTGACGCGGATATTGTCCGGACCGAGTCCCGCGCCGAGCGACCGGGTCAGCCCGACGACGCCCGCCTTGGCGGTCGTGTATGGAACCATCGTTCCGACGCCGTTCATCCATGCTGTCGACGACATATTCACGATCGCGCCACCACCGGCCGACCGCATCCCGGACAGCACGGCCTGCGCCACGAAGAACTGCTGGCGGATGTTGACGGCCTGGGACGCATCCCACTGCTCGGGGGTGATCTCGTCGATCTCGAAGCGCTGGTCGTTCGCGGCGTTGTTGACGAGGGCGCGAACGGGGCCGAATCGGTCCTCGACCCGGGCGACGGCAGCGCGCACGGCATCCACGTCGGTGAGGTCGCAGTGCAGGTAGAGAACGTCGTCGCCCAGCTCGGCGGCCAGAGTCTCTCCCGCCTCATCGGCGATGTCGAGAACGGCGATCCGGGAGCCCTGGCGCGCGAAACC
>JALYHS010000187.1 GCA_030776385.1 Actinomycetota bacterium | reverse complement strand
GCTCGACCTTCTCGTGGAATCCGCGCAGCAGCAGCACGACGGCGAGCACGCAGATCGGGATGTTGACGAAGAAGATCCACCGCCACGACGCGAACTGGGAGAACAGACCGCCGAGCGTCGGGCCGACCACCGAGGAGACCGCCCAGACTCCGGCGACGTACCCCTGAACGCGAGCGCGCTCGGCGACCGAGTAGATGTCGCCGATGATCGTGATCGACATCGGCTGTACAGCGCCGGCGCCGAGACCCTGGACCGCGCGGAAAGCGATGAGCGCGGGCATGCTCCAGGCGAATCCGCAGAGGATCGAGCCGAGCAGGAAGAGCGCGATCCCGAACAGGATGATCGGCTTACGTCCCACGATGTCGGCGAGCTTCGAGTAGATCGGCACGCTGACCGCCTGCGCGAGCAAGTAGATCGAGAACAGCCAGGGAAACGCCGAGAAGCCGCCGATGTCTTTCACGACCGACGGCACCGCGGTGGCCAGGATCGTCGAGTCGATGGCCACCAGAGCAGTGCTGGTCATGATGGCCAGCAGCACCGGCCCTCGCTCCGACCGGAGGCCGACGGCGGTCGTCACATTGGCGTTCGTCACATCTGACTGTAAGACCGTTGCGCGACGCAACATTCCCAGCGGGCGACACAATGGACCCGTGCAACTCGCCCTCCTCGCCCTGCTGCTGGTGGTCCTCGGGTTGCTGACCTGGCGCGCGGTGACTCGGGGTCGAGGTCCGTACCGGCGCTTCAAGAGGCTGACGTCCACGCGGGCGAGGCGACGGGTTTACGGCCGCTGGCTGCTGGAATCCGTGCTGGTGATGGGCGGCCTGAGCTGCGCCGTGCTGCTCGCGGCGTGGGCGTACGTTCCGCTCGTCCTGCGGTCGACTCAGGCCTGGATGCCGGTGGCCGCGGTACAGGACTTCCTGGGGACGACACCTGGGATCATCGTCTCCGTCGTCGTGCTCGCGCTGGTTGCCGCTGCGCTAGTCGCGCCCGTGCTTCTTCTGCGAGGCGGCCGGTTGGACGGCGTCGGGATGGACGGCACAGGGGTGGACGGCATCCCGGCGGTGGGCGACATCCGTGCCCTGCTCCCCCGGGTGCGGGGCGAACTAAAGTACGGCCTCGGTCTGGGTCTGCAAGCCGGCCTCTTCGAGGAACTGTTGTTCCGCCTCGCCCTCCCCGCCCTGTTGTTCGGCATCCTCGGAAACGGTCCGCTCGCCTTCGGCCTGGCATGCCTGGTGTTCGGGATGCTGCACCTCTACCAGGGCGCCCCCGGCATCCTAGTCGCGACCCTGTTGGGCGTCGTGTTCGCGGCCCTGTACCTCGTGACCGGTTCGATCGCCGCGCCGATCGTGCTGCACGCCCTCGTGGATCTGCGCTCGCTCGTGATCATCCCGATCGCCGTGGGCGGGGCGTGGAGGAGGTCGTAGCTACTCGGTGGTCGAGCTTGTCGAGACCTCTCCTGATGCGGACGCGGTCTCGACAGGCTCGGTCTCGACAGGCTCGACCAGCGGGACAGGCTCGGTCTCGACAGGCTCGACCAGCGGGGTCGCCTTCGGCGGGAAGATCGCGGCGAGCAAGCCAGTGACCCACTCGATCAGCTCGGTGTCCGTGTGCTCCGGGTTCGTGAGCCCGGCGAAGAGGGGGACGCTGATCGCTTTCACCTGGGCGAACAGCCGGGAGCCGGGATAGAGCCGCTGCAGTCGCACCTGCAGGGAATCTGGCAGCTCGGCGGGTGCGATCCGCAGGTTGCCGCCCATCGCGACGACCTCGCTCAGCGCGGCCTTCTGGGCGAGACGCCGCAGACGCGAGATCGCCACCAGGTTCTGAACCTGCGTGGGTGGATCGCCGTAGCGGTCGGTGAGTTCCTCGACGACCGAGTCGATCGAGTCGTCCGCCGAGGCGGGCGCCGACGCGGTCGACAGCTTCTGGTACGCCTCGAGCCGAAGCCGCTCGCTCTCGACGTACTCCTCAGGAATGTGCGCATCCACCGGAAGCTCGAGGCGCAACTCGGTCTGGCCCTCGGCCACGTCGCCCCGGAAGGTGGCAACCGCCTCGCCGATCATCCGCAGATAGAGGTCGAAGCCGACGCCCGCGATGTGGCCGGACTGTTCGCCGCCGAGCAGGTTGCCCGCGCCCCGGATCTCCAGATCCTTGAGGGCGATCTGCATGCCGCCGCCGAGCTCGTTGTTGGCGGCGATGGTCTGCAGCCGGTCCTGGGCGAGTTCGCTGAGCGGCTTGTCGTCGTCGTAGAGGAAGTAGGCGTACGCCCGCTCGCGCCCGCGCCCGACCCGTCCGCGGATCTGGTGCAGCTGCGACAGCCCGTACTTGTCGGCCCGGTCGATGATCAGCGTGTTGGCGTTCGCGATGTCGATCCCGGTCTCGATGATCGTCGTCGTGACGAGCACGTCGAACTTGCCCTCCCAGAAGTCGACGATGACCTGCTCGAGCACGTTCTCGCTGAGCTGCCCGTGGGCGACGGCGACGCGTGCCTCGGGCACCAGCTCGGCGATCTGCGCGGCGACACGGTTGATCGACGACACGCGGTTGTGCACGTAGAAGATCTGTCCTTCGCGCAGCAACTCGCGGCGGATCGCGGCCGCCACCTGCTTGTCGCTGTACGCGCCGACATAGGTGAGAATCGGATGCCGGTCCTCGGGGGGGGTCGCCAGCGTCGACATTTCGCGGATCCCGGTGACGGCCATCTCGAGGGTGCGCGGGATCGGCGTGGCCGACATCGCCAGGATGTCGACGTTCGTCTTCAGCTTCTTCAGCGCATCCTTGTGCTCGACGCCGAAGCGCTGCTCCTCATCGATGATGACGAGTCCGAGATCCTTGAACTGGATGCCCTCACTGAGCAGTCGGTGCGTGCCGATCACGACATCCACCTCGCCGCGCGCGAGCCCCTCGATCGTCTCCTTCGACTCCTTGGCCGACTGGAAGCGGCTGAGGGCGCGCAGGTGCACCGGGAATCCGGCGAACCGCTCGCTGAACGTCTCCATGTGTTGACGGACCAGCAGCGTGGTCGGCACGAGCATCGCGACCTGCTTGCCGTCCTGCACGGCCTTGAACGCGGCACGCACGGCAATCTCCGTCTTGCCGTAGCCGACGTCGCCCGAGATGAGGCGGTCCATCGGGATGGGACGCTCCATGTCGGCCTTGACCTCATCGATGGTCGACAGCTGGTCGGGGGTCTCCACGAACGGGAACGCCTCCTCCAACTCGCGCTGCCAGGGCGTGTCCGGCGGGAACGCGTGACCGCGGCTCGCCATGCGAGCGCTGTAGAGCTTGACGAGCTCGACGGCGATGTCGCGCACCGCCTTGCGTGCCTTGCCCTTCGCGGCCGCCCAATCGGATCCACCCATCTTGCTGAGGCCGGGCGCCTCACCGCCGACGTACCGGGTGAGCAGGTCGAGCTGGTCGGTGGGAACGTAGAGCTTGTCGCCGGGATGCCCGCGCTTGCTCGGCGCGTACTCGATCACGAGATAGTCGCGCAGCACCTTGTCGGCCGTGACGGTGGTGCCGAGCGGACCGCGCGGGGTACGGGTGCCGCTCGAGACCTCGCGCTGCACGAGTTCGACGAACTTGCCGATGCCGTGCGTCTGGTGCACGACGTAGTCTCCGGCGTGCAGTTGCAGCGGGTCGACGACGTTCGTGCGGCGGCTGGCGAGCCGCTTGACCTGGCGCGAGTCGATGCCGACGGCGCGGCCGTAGAACTCTGCTTCGCTGAGAACCGCGAGCTTGTCGTCGGGGAGCTCGAAACCCGCCTCGATGCCGCCGATCACCAGGTAGGCGACACCGGCCTCCGGCTCGGCCGGGAACTCCGCGACCGCCCGGGCTGCGACCTCGCGCGCGCCGAGCACGTCGGCGGCTCTCTCGACGAGACCTGGTCCCGCGGCGGCGATCGCGACGATCCACCCGGCGCGCAACATGTCGGCCACGTGGTCGACCGCCCCGTCGGCCTGGCCCGTGAAGCTCGGCACGGCACCCGCGTCGATGCGGGTGACGTCGTCCTCGTTCGCGTCGAAGGGACTGAGCGTCCACCAGACGCGGTCGCCGGCGGCTTTCTTGAGCCCGCCCACTGTGAGGAAGTCGCCGGAACCCAAGTCGATCGGCGCTTGAGCTCCGGCGGTAGCGGCGTTCCACGCGGCATCCAGGAACTCGCGGTTCGTGTCGGCGAGATTGACGGCCCTTGTCGACACGCGTTCGGGGCCGAGGATGGCGATCGCGGCATCCGCGGGCAGGTAGTCGGTGAGCGGGACGAGCCTGTCGAGCAACGCGGGCGCCAGGGCCTCCATGCCTTCCACCGGGATGCCCTCCGCCACCTTCGCGAGCAGCGGCGCCAGGGTCGGGAACTCGTGAACCATCTCGCGCGCGCGCTGGCGGACCGCCTCGGTGAGCAGCAGCTCGCGGCTCGGCGCGAGCTCGGCGGTCTGCAGCTCGCCCGGGAGCGAGCGCTGGTCGGCGACCGAGAAGGCACGCAGCTGCTCGAGCTCGTCGCCGAAGAACTCGGCGCGCACCGGGTGCTCCGCATCGGGCGCGAACACATCGAGGATGCCGCCGCGCACCGCGAACTCGCCACGTCGCGTCACCAGGTCGACCCGCACGTACGCCAACTCGACGAGCCGGATGCTGAGGCTCGCCAACTCGTAGCCGCGCTGTGCCACGGTCAGAACGATGGGTTCGACCGCGGCCAGTCCCGGGGCGAGAGGTTGGAGCGCCGCGCGGACGCTCGCCACCACGATCAGGTGCCCGGGACGCTCGGAGCGCGACTGCTTCTGCCAGGCGTCCAGCGTGCGCAGGGCCTTGAGTCGCGCGCCGATCGTCTCCGCGCTGGGGCTGAGCCGCTCGTGCGGCAGGGTCTCCCACGCCGGAAGGCTCAGCACGGTCGCTCCCGGCAGGTAGCTGCGGAAGGCGGCGTGCACCCCCTCCGACTCGCGAGACGTGGCGGTGATGGCGAGCAGCGTCTGCGGGCCGCCCAACGGCCCGGCTGCGGCCGCGCGACTCTCGACAAGTGCGGCGAGGAGCGGGACGCGCATCCCGTCGACCAGCGAGAAATCGGCGTCGTGATCGGCCTGCTGAAGGGCCGCGTCGAGGGTGCGGGCGTGCGCGAGCCCGGTGATCAAACGCTCGAGTGCCACTCGCGCGAGCTTACCCGGCCCTTCCGACGCGCGCCGCTTCACGATCGCATGGGACGACGTCGAGCCGGCCAGGTGGAGTCCCTCGCGACACTCTGCGATCTGCGTCCGTTGTCGCGGCATCCGCTCACCACCGCGACAACGAACGCAGGTTCCAGAGTGTGCGGGATCGGAGGGGGCGGTCGACAGGGGCTGAGGCGGGGCTGAGACAACGTCGACGAGATGTCGACAGTCGCAGGGCTCACGCGGGCGCGAGCAGCGTCTTCTCGACGTAGCCGGACTTGCGGTACAGCGCGATCGCCTCGAGAAGAACGGTGTTGGTGTCGAGGCGCACAATCGGCCGGCCCGACTCGAGGGCGGTCTGCTCCAGGAAGGCCAGCAGCCTGCCCGCAAGTCCACGGCCGCGCCAGACGGGATCCACCCACATGCGTTTGATCTCCGCGGTCCGGGCGTCGAGCCATTGCAGCCCGCCGCACGCCATCACCGCGTCGTCGTTCACCGCCAGGAAGAAGCGGCCGCGCGGGGGTTGTAGTCCTCTGCGGCGAGATAGCCCGCCGGGTCGAAGCCCGCGGGGAATCGCACGGCGAGTTCTGCGAAGTAGGCGGTCATCGCGGCCTGCGCGGCCGGTGACCCGGCGTCCACCTCGACGAACTCGGGCATATCCGCTACTCCTTCGGCGCGTGGAACTTCGCCTGGGCCGCTACCAGTCCGTCGGTGATGACGAGTTCGGCCGCGTCGACGGCATCCGACAGCAGCGAGGGGAGAACCTCACGCTCGACACCCGTGAAGGGCCTCAGCACGAAGTCGGCCGCGTCCTGACGCCCCGGCGGACGGCCGATGCCGATGCGCACTCGCGTGAAGTCGGGGCTGCCGATCGCCGAGGCGATGTCGCGGATGCCGTTGTGGCCGCCGTGGCCACCCCCGCTCTTGAGGCGAACGGTGTCGAACGGGATGTCGAGCTCGTCGTGCAGCACGATCAGACGCGACGGCTCCAGGTCGTAGAAGCGCATCAGTTGTGAGACCGGGCCGCCCGACAGGTTCATGAAACTGTTCGGTTTGGCGAGGATCAGCTTCGGACCGCCGGGCGACAGACGTGCCTCAGCGGCCGTCGCATCGGCCCGGTGCGACCTGAATGTCGCCGAGACACGATGAGCCAGTTCGGCCAGAGCCATCTGGCCCACGTTGTGTCGGTGGCCGGAGTAGCCAGGCCCGGGATTCCCGAGCCCGACCACCAGCCAGGTATCGTCTGTCACCTCGAGAGGGAGGTCTACTCCGCGGCGTCGGCCGCAGCGTCGCCGTCGGCCGGAGCCTCGGCGGCGTCGGAGTCGGTCGACTCCTCGCCGAGATCCTGCTCGGTGTCGGCCGTGACGTTAATGATCAGCGTCTCGGGGTCGCCGATCAGGGTCGAGCCCTCGGGCAGGATGAGGTCCTTGGCGAGGATCTGCGTGCCGGCCTCGAGTCCTTCGACGTTGACGATCACTCGCTCAGGGATGTTGGTCGCCTCGGCCTCGAGCGAGATGGTGTTCGCATCCAGAGCCGGGGTGGTGCCGGGAACGGTCTCGCCCTCGACGTGAACGGGCACGTCGATGGTGACCTTCTCGCCCTTGCGAACGACGATGAGGTCGAGGTGCTCGATGATCTGGCGGACCGGATCCTTCTGCACATCCTTCACCAGCGCGAGCTGGCTGCGGCCGGCGATGTCGAGGTCGAGGACCTGGTTCGCCTTGCGCAGGATGAGGCCCACCTCGTGGCCCGGAAGGGTCACGTGAACGGGATCGGTGCCGTGACCGTAGATGACCGCGGGGATCTTGCCTGCGGCGCGGATCTTGCGGGCAGCGCCCTTGCCGAAGTTGTCGCGAGCTTCCGCGACGAGCTTGTTGTCGTCAGCCATGGTGTTCCTTCTTTCGTCTGGAGTGTCGGCGTCTTGGGAAAGACAGGGAGCGCACGTCGAACAGACAAGAAGTCGTCCACCGCGTCGATCACGGATGCCTCGCAGCATCCCTCGCCGAAGTTCAGCGGTCAGTCTAGCCCGGAAACCCCAGCGGGTCTCAACAAGCTCGACCAACGTGCGCTGGTCGAGCTTGTCGAGACCGATCCTCAGTAGAACTCGACGGTGTTCACAATGTTTTTCAGAGGAAGCCCGTCGAGAAACGCGGTCGCGTTTGCCGCGAACAGCTCGGTGATCAGCCGCGGCTCGTGCGCGCTGATCGCGGCGGTGTGCGGGCTGATCAGCACGTTCGGCAGGTCCCACAACGGGCTGTCGCTCGCGAGAGGCTCCACGTAGGTGACGTCGAGAGCGGCGAACCCGACGCGGCCGTCAGCGAGTGCCTCGATCAGCGCCGGCTCATCGACCGTTGTGCCGCGGCCCACGTTCACGACGGTGGCACCGGGCTTGATCGCGGCGAGCACCTCGCGGCTGAGCATCCGTTCGGTCTGAGCGGTTCCTGGCAGTGCCAGCACGATCGCGTCGACCATCGCCGCGACCTCGGCGAACCGCTCGACCGGGTAGATGCGCGAGACGCCCGGCACCTCGACCTCGTGGCGGTGCACACCCACGACCCGGTAACCGAGAGTTGCGAGTTTGGATGCCGCGACCTTGCCGATCCCGCCGAGCCCGACCACCGCGACCGTCATGTCGGGGGCGAGCCCCATGGCAACCCGCGGCATCCACTCGTGACGAGCCTGGGCCGCGCTCAGCCGAGGCAGGAGCTTCGCGCCGGCCAGCACGCCGAACACGGCGAACTCGGCGAGCGGTTCGGCGTGCACTCCGGCCGAGGTCGTGAAGACGATGCGGGCGAGCGCGTCGGCGTCGAGCCCCGCCGACTTCACCTGCTGCCCGCCGCCCGCCGGGTTGGTGTGTACCCAGCGCAGCCCGGGATTCGCGGCGACAGTACGAGCGAGCGCCCTGCCCGAGTGGTCAGGGACGCCGAAGAGCGCCTCCGCCGTGTCGAGCACTGCCTCGAAGCGCGCCTGCTCCTCGGCGGTGCGCTCGTGGCGGATCATCCAGTTCTCCGAGGGCGGGCCGAGCAGTTCGGGCTCGAACACGACCTCAAGACGCGGCTCACGGGCGCGCAGCAGCTCGATGTTCTCGGGCGTCTGAGCCGTGCCGATGACGACACGGAGGCTATCAAGCATGCAGAATCCGTTCGGTCAGGGTCTCGACGAGCTCTCCCAGCGGCGCCGCGGCGTCGATCACCAGCGCGTGCTCGTCGGCGGTCGGTGGTTCGAGGGTGGCCAGCTGCGAATCGAGGAGCGACGGCGGCATGAAGTGTGTGCGGTGGGTCATCCGGTCGAGGAGGGTCGCGCGGTCCACCTCGAGGTAGACGAGCTCGAGCTCGGGAGCCACTGCCCGGAGGCGATCACGGTACGCGCGCTTCAGTGCCGAACACGCGACCACGCACGGGCTGGCCGCAAGCACCGCCCCAATCGCGTCCAACCAGGGCGCGCGATCCGCATCATCCAGAGGGATGCCGGCAGCCATCTTCGCGACGTTGGCCTCCGGATGCAGCGAGTCGCCATCCGAGAACGGCACCCCGAGCGCGTCGGCGAGGGCCGCTCCAATCGTCGTCTTGCCGGAGCCGGAGACCCCCATGACGACAACGGGGCGAGTGAATGGCATCACAGCAAACGGTAGCCTGGCGTCGCTCGACGCAGGGACATCATTCGAGATCGACAGCGCCTCTCGCCTGACTCGCCTGCAGGTCCAAGAGGGACCAACTCGACCCGAAGAATGGGCTCATCGTGGCGGCCAAATAGAGCAGGGCGAATGCCCAAATCGTGGGCACGAACCCGACGGCGCCCACCGACGCAGCACCGAGAAGAGGTCCAAAGGGGATTCCTGCCCATGCGATCGCACCGATCGCCGCCAGGACTCGGGCTTGCAGTCGTCGCGGAACCGTCTCGTACTCCGCTGTCGCGACGATCGGATTGATCGCGCCGGCACCGACACCCGAGATCACCCAGACGAGGACGACCGCCCACAGCGGCAACGGGAGAGCGATGGCGATGAAGCGGGGGGCACCGGCGATGAGGAATGACACGGCGAAGGTGCGACGACGGGCACTCCGGTGGCCCCACGCCGCCTGCGCGAACGCCCCGACTACTGCACCGATCGCGACCGCTGCGTTGACGTAGCCGATACCCGCCGCTCCAAATGCGTCGCGTTCGGCCCAGAGCAGGATGAGAAGACCGGACAAAGGATCTTTGTATAAGTTGTGGCGGGGTTAT
>JALYHS010000186.1 GCA_030776385.1 Actinomycetota bacterium | reverse complement strand
GTGCTGCGGGCTGGCCTCGACGTGGATGGCGCGAAGCAGTCCATCACCGGAGGTCCCGACCCACTGGGGGTGCTGCGACGTCGCGATGTCATCACGCACAACTGGGATGACTCCTCGCAGGCGGACTGGGTCGACAGCGCCGGGATCGAACTGGTGCGCGGTCACGCCCGCTTCACCGGTCCGAAGCGGCTCACGGTCACCGAGTCCGACGGCACCGAGGTCGAGCTGATCGCCCGCCACGCGGTCGCCGTCAGCACGGGAAGCGCGGCCCTGCTGCCCGACGTCCCGGGGCTCGCCGAGGTGAACCCCTGGACCAGCCGCGACGCCACGAGTGTCAAGCACGTTCCGACGAGCCTCGCGATCCTGGGAGGTGGTGTGGTCGGCGCCGAGATGGCAACCGCGTACGCCTCACTCGGATGCCGCGTGACACTGCTGTCCCGCGGCCCCCTGCTGAGCGGTCAGGAGCCCTTCGCGGGTGAAGCCGTGCGGGCGTCGCTCCAGAAGCTGGGCGTCGACGTGCGCATCGGGGTGGAGGCGGCATCCGCCCATCGCACGGAGAAGAATGTGGTGCTCGAGCTGACGGACGGCGGCAGGGTGATCGCCGAGGAGTTGCTCGTCGCCATCGGCCGCACCCCGCACACGACGGATCTCGGGCTCGAGACGCTCGGCCTCACCCCCGGTCATTGGTTGACGGTCGACGACACGATGCTCGTGAAGGGCTTCGACTGGCTCTACGCGGTCGGCGATGTCAACCATCGGGTGCTGCTCACCCACCAGGGCAAGTACCAGGCGCGCGCGGCGGGCGACGTGATCGCGGCGCGTGCACTGGGTCAGTCGATCGATGATGCGCCCTGGGGGCGACACGTCGCGACGGCGGACATCGAAGCCGTTCCTCAGGTGACGTTCACCGACCCGGAGGTGGCGTCGGTCGGACTCACCGAAGCCGCGGCGCGGAAGGCCGGCTACGACATCCGCGTTGTCGACTACGAGCTCGGCTGGGTCGCAGGCGCGAGCGCGCACGCCGACCACTACGAAGGCCACGCCCGGGCGATCATCGACGCGGAGCACGATGTGCTGATCGGCGTGACTTTTGTCGGCCCTGACGTCAGTGAGATGCTGCAGGCCGCGACCATCGCGATCGTCGGAAAGGTGCCGCTCAAGCGGCTGTGGCACGCGGTGCCCGCGTACCCGACTCTCAACGAGGTGTGGCTGCGGTTCCTCGAGGCCGACGGCCGCCAGACCGCGTAGGCACGGCCGGCCTGAGCCTCGCTACGGTGTGCCCATGGGGTTCGTGGCCACGCCGTACGTGCCGCCGCTGAATCCGAGTCGAGGCGCGCTGCGGATGGCGGCGATCGTCCGCGCAGTCGTGCGCGTCCCGGGATTGCGGGCTTTCCTGCTGCTCCCGGCTGTCGCACGGTCCGGGTACTGGTTCGCGACCTCCGCGGCCTTCCTCTGGGGCGGCATCCTGTTCGGCAGGTTCGGGACGCGCGAGCAGCTGCACTTTTACGACTACCTCCCCCGGTGGGCCTTCGGGCGCGGCGGCACCACGATCGGAGCGATCTACCTGACCCGCGACAACGAGGATGACGGGGTGCTGCAGCACGAGCGCGTCCACACCGAGCAGTGGCGCAGGTACGGGCTGTGCTTCATCCCGCTGTACATCGCGGCGGGAACGACCGCGCTCGGCAACCGTTTCGAGGTGGAGGCCGGACTCGCGCGCGGCCACTACCTGTAGCCGCGGCGTTGCTAGGAGTTGGTGAGGAGCTTCGCCGCGCGGTCGCCCGACATCCAGGCGTAGACACGATGCTCCCGGCCGAACTCGACGGGCAGCATCTCGCCGAGCCAGGCGTCGACCGCCGTACGCAGCTGCTGTCCCCGATCGCGGCGCAGCCAGGTCACGCAGAAGTGGCCGGGCGCGGCGAGCTCGGTGATGTCGCTCTCGTCGTCCACGATTAGGAAGACCTGGCCGCGTGCCTTGGCCGGCAACGTGGAAAGCGCTGTCTCGACGAGGTCGAGGTCGTAGCGCTCGGCGGCAAGAAGCACCAGGTCACCCGCCTCGGGGTTCCACGCGATGGCGTCGACGAACATCTCGGAGATCATGGTGGGTTCAGTATAGGCATGCCTTACCGCCGGTCCGCCGCGAGCGTCCGGCCCGCGGGTCACCGAGTCCAGGTGGGCGGATGCCGGCGCTCCCAGCCGATCCGCCGTTCGAGTTGCACGCCAATCGCGAGCAGCACGTCCTCGCGCCCGGGACGTCCGATGAGCTGCGCCCCCATCGGCAGGCCCTCCGCTGTCACGTGCACGGGCAGGGTGATCGCGGGCAGGCCGCTCACGTTCACGAAGCTGGTGAACGGCGTGTACTGCACCTGCTGACCGAAGTTGCGCATCGCATCCACGGGGTCGTACCAGCCGATCGGACGCGGCGTCATGGCCAGGGTGGGGGTCAGCACGGCGTCGAAACGCGAGAGTTGCCGGATGACGCGGCGCTCGTACCTCGTCAGCCACCCGAGCGCCGCCGCGAGTTCGCGCGCACCGACTCTGCGACCGGTCTCGACGAGCCAGCGCGTCAGCGGCTCCACCTGTTCGAG
>JALYHS010000185.1 GCA_030776385.1 Actinomycetota bacterium | reverse complement strand
CATCTACGGCGAACGCGACCTCTTGGTGGCCGAGTGCCTCCGGCGCGGCACCTGGAATGATCTCGATGCCCCCTCCCTGGCCGCCGTTATCAGCACGCTGATCTTCGAGCCGCGCCGCGAGGAGACGGGGGAGCGCAAGCTGCCGACCGGTCCGTTCCGCACCGCGATGGAGGCGACCGGCGAGCTCTGGGCGCAGCTGAGCGACCTCGAGGCGGAGCACCGGCTCCCGGAAAGCAGCCCGCCGTCCACCGGCCTGGCCCTCGCGACTCAGCTCTGGGCGCGCGGCGGCCAGCTCGACGCGGTGCTCCGCGAGGCAGACCTCGCCGCGGGCGACTTCGTGAGATGGATGAAGCAGGCCATCGATCTTCTCGACCAGATCTCGATCGTGGCTGATGGTCCGCTGGGGCGCACCGCGCGGGCCGCGATCGACGATATCCGTCGCGGAATCGTCGCATACAGTTCGGTCGCCTAAGGTTGCGCGAGTGACTCGCCCGACGCTTCCGCTCTGGATGGCGCTGCTCGTCGCCGCGGGCGCCGGGCCGGTGATGGATGCGGCATTCCCCAGCCAGGGGATCTGGCCGCTCGCCTTCGTCGCGATCGCGCTCGCCCTTCTCACTCTGCAAGGCCGCAGGCTCGGTTCGGCTTTCCTGGTCGGCTTCGTGTTCGGGGCGACCTTCTACTTCGTCGACATCCAGTGGGCCGCCGTCTTCCTCGGACCGATCCCGTGGTCGGCGCTCTCGACGCTCATGGCGCTCTGGGCCGGACTCGGCGGCATGCTCATCACCCTGGCCTACCGCTGGGTTCCGCGGGCGTTCCCGGGCCTGTGGAGTCGACTGCTGTTCCTCCCCGTCGTGGTGGGAGGTCTCTGGACGCTCCGCGAGGGGGTCGAGAGCGTGTGGCCGTACGGTGGATTCTCGTGGGGCCGAGTCGCCTTCTCGCAGTCGGCCAGCCCGCTCTCTTCCCTGTTCGCGTGGTTCGGCGTCTCGGGAGTCAGTTTCCTGATGGTCTTCGCCGTCGCGGCCGCGGTCGCCGCCGTGCAGGAGGGGCTTCGTGTGTCCGCGGGGCGCAGCGCGGCGTGGGACCGCCCGTGGATCGACGGGGGGAACGGGATGGCCGCCACCGGGGTCAGCTCGGGAGCCGCGGCGTCCGGCATCTCGACGCCCGGTTTCGCACACGTGGGACGTGGCATCGGAGTCCTCGGCCGTGCCATCCTCGCTGTCGGAATCTTCGCCGTGCTGCTCATCATCCCGGCGTACCCGACACCGATTCACGGAACCGTGCGGGTGGGCGCGGTGCAGGGCGACACGAAGGCCGGCTATTTCGACCCGCCCGCCAATATCGGGGACAACCTGCTCGGGCAGATCGCCGCGACCGAGCCTGTGTACGACAAGAAGGTGGATGTCGTGGTCTGGCCCGAGGGGGCGTCCGACGTCGACCCGCTCGAGGATCCGAACGCCGCTACCCTCTGGGACCAGGTCTCAGCGCGCGCCAATGCCCCGCTGGTCGGCGGCACGATCACGACTCGCACCACGGTGGAGAACGGGAAGTCGGTGACCCGGTACTACAACACCTCACTGCTGTGGGAGGCGGGCAAGGGTGCCGTCGACTACTACGACAAGAAGCATCCAGTGCCGTTCGGTGAGTACGTGCCGGATCGCTCGTTCTGGCGCCAGTTCGCGCCCAGCCTGATCGACTTGATCCAGCGCGAGTACACGCCGGGCACGACCAACGAGGTGATGAACATCGGGACCACCAAGTCGGGGATGCCGAACGTGCTCGCCGGGATCGCCATCTGCTTCGACATCGTCGACGATCAGCTGATGACCGACATGGTCAACGAGGGTGCCGATGTCGTCTTCGCCCAGACGAACAACGCCGACTTCGGGCGCACGGACGAGAGCGTGCAACAGCTCGCGATCGCCCACATCCGCGCGCTGGAGCTCGGCCGCAGCGTCGTCAATATTTCGACAGTGGGGACGAGCGCGGTGATCGCCCCCGACGGAACGGTCAGCCACCAGCTGCCGGTCTACACACCCGGCGTGATCGTCGAAGATGTACCGCTGGCAACGGGAAAGACGCCCGCCGTGTGGGGCGGGCGTCAGGCCGAGTGGTTGGTGTGCGGGATCGGAATCGGAGCACTCATCGCTGCCGGATCGCTGCGCGGCGGCCGTCGCCGCCCGCGTCCGACGAAGGAATAGCGCTTAGGCGGTCTTCGCCGACGACTTGGCGGGCTTGGTCTCGCCGCGGCGCGCGCGTAACAGTTCGAGCCGTTCCTGCAGCAGCTCTTCCAGCTCGGCGCGCGTGCGGCGCTCGAGCAGCATGTCCCAGTGGGTGCGGACGGGCTTGACCTCGACGACCACGGACTGCACGAGCGTGCCGTCCTCGCCGACGAGCCGGCCTTCCAGTCCACTGCGCGGGGACTCCCAGGTCTCGGGGACCTCGGCATCGGCCGAGAAGGTCACCTCGAACGAGGTGCCATCCTCCGTGCGGTAAACACTCTTCTTCCGCGGTGAGAACTCGACTCCCTCTTCGCTTTGTAGGCTCTGAGATCCGAGTCGCATACCGCGCAAACTACGATCTGCCATTGTGTGGCCTCCCTGGTGCGCTGCTCTTGCAAGCAATGGTGCGCCGCGATCGGCGCGTGGTTGCGTGTGCTGGAGGCGGAGCAGGTGGAGAATCAGCGATTCCCTAGCCCGGACGACCGCATGTCCAGAACACAGGTATAACGACACCGTGGCCGGGGGAATGCCCGGTCGTGGCGCTTTTCAGAGCTTTCACAGGTGTTTCGTCACGGATTGAAAGTCGGATGGCTGCACTGCGCAGACTCTCAGCTTTCACCTCCGCGCGAAGACCTCGACGGCGATATCGGCCCGGTCCGTCATGATGCCGTCGACACCGGCATCGAGCAGGCGGTTCATGCTCGCCGCGTCGTTGATCGTCCAGATGTGGACCTCGACACCGGCCGCATGGAAGGCCGCCAGAGCGCGCGGAGAGGTGGTGCGTGCCCCGAGGATCTTCTCCGGCACCTGCATCGCCTGCGAACCGCGGAGCGCCCGTGCGACCAGCGGGCGCAGCCCGACTGCGGCGGCCCAGGTGGCGATGACCGCCCCCCGCGAGGAGACGGAGGTCGCCACATCGGGGAGCTGCGTCGTCACCGCGAGCCGCCTGGCGTTGCTGAACGAGCCGACCATGACGCGGTTCTCGGCTCGCGCCTGGCGAAGGACCTCCACGGTCGGCGCCGCGGCCGCCATCGCCTTGATGTCGATGTTGAACCGCGCCTCGGGGAAAGCATGCAGGGCGGCCGCGAGCGTGGTGAAGGTTTGGCCATCGCCAAGATCGATCTTCTGCAACTCGGCGGCCGTCAACTGATCGATTCTCACCTCACGGCCTGTCAGGCGCGTCAGATCTGGATCGTGGCTGATCATCGCCACCCCGTCGGCGGACGCGTGCACGTCGGTCTCGAGGTACCGCACCCCGAGCGCGAGCGCCTTCGCGAAGGCGAGAAGCGTGTTCTCAGGCGCCTCCAGCGCGAGACCGCGGTGAGCGAACAGCCGCGGACGGGCGGGGGAGAGGTAGTTCGGACTCGCCGGCTCGCGCTCAGGAGGCACTGTCAGGGGCGACCGGCGGAGCGGCGGGCGGGGTTGCCGCCGGCGGTACAGCCGGCGCTACTTGAGCACCGAACGCCGCCGCGGCGCTCGGGTCACGGGGCGCGAAGAATCCCGTCCCAATGCCCTTCAGTGCCTCGGTCAGCTCGCTCGGGATGATCCAGAGCTTGTTCGCCGAACCCTCGGCCAGTTTGGGCAGGGTCAAGAGGTACTGGTACGCCAGCAACTTGGGGTCCGGGTCGCCGGCATGGATGGCGCCGAACACCGTCTCGATGGCCTTCGCCTCGCCTTCGGCGCGCAGAATCGCGGCCTTCGCGTCACCCTCGGCCTTGAGGATTGCCGACTGCCTGGCACCCTCCGCCTCGAGGATCTGCGACTGCTTGGTGCCCTCTGCTGTCAGGATGACGGCGCGGCGGTCGCGCTCGGCGCGCATCTGCTTCTCCATCGAATCCTGGATCGACAGGGGCGGGTCGATCGCCTTGAGCTCGACACGACTGACGCGGATGCCCCACTTGCCGGTCGCCTCATCGAGCACGATGCGCAGTTGGCCGTTGATGTTGTCGCGGCTGGTGAGGGCCTCCTCCAGGTTGAGCCCGCCGACCACGTTGCGGAGCGTGGTGGTGGTCAACTGCTCGACCGCGCCGAGGTAGTTGGCGATCTCATAGGTGGCGGCGCGGGCATCCGTGACCTGGAAGTAGACGACCGTATCGATCGAGACGACCAGGTTGTCCTCGGTGATGACCGGCTGGGGCGGGAACGAGACGACCTGCTCGCGGAGGTCGACGAGCGGCCGAAGTCGGTCAACGAACGGCACCAGAAGATTCAATCCCGGCATGAGGGTTTTGTGGTACTTGCCGAGGCGCTCGACGATGCCGGCATAGGCCTGCGGAATGATCCTGACCGCGCGGAACAGCACCGTGATCACGAAGATCACGATGATCACGATCACGATCACCAGGATGACATTGCCGAAGATCTGGGCGTCAGTCACGTGGCACTCCTCTCAGTGGGGGCCGGGTGGGTCGAGACCGGGGAGACGACAGCAGTCGCGCCCTCGATCGAGTCGACCTGCACCCGGTCGCCCTCGACGAGGGCGTCCGTTTGGTATCGAGCGTTCTGGTCAGGGGCCAGGCGGGCCGTCCAGGTTTCGCCGTTGGCGAGCTTGACCTGGCCGCGGCCCTCCTGGAACGCGATGACGACCGTGCCGGCGGTGCCGAGGAGGGCGTCGATGTTGCTGCGCGCCGGATCTGCGCCGCGATGTGTGAGTCGCATCAGCGGGGGACGCACGAAGAAGAGCAGCAGGAGCGAGAGGATGGCCGCCACGAAGAAGTCGACGTACCACTGAGCACCCAGCAGGCCCGCGATCAGTCCGCCGAGGCTGCCGACAGCGAGCATCAGGAACACGAAGGAGAGGCTGAGCACCTCGACCACCAGGAAGACCAGGATCAGGGCCAACCAGAACACCCAGGCCCAGCTCGTAAGCACATCTGCTGGCATGTTCGGAGGCTACCACTCGCGCGATTGATAGGGTCGAGAACCGTGAACAACGTCCTCGCTTCTGGTTCTCTCTCCGGCATCCGAGCCCTCGTCACCGGCTCCTCGCGCGGGATCGGCGCTGACACCGCAAACATGCTCGCGGCGGCAGGCGCAAAGGTGGCGATCAACTACCGCAACAAGGAGGCGCGCGCGCTCAAGGTGGTCGCCGCCATCGAGGCGGCTGGGGGTGAGGCGATCGCGCTGGGCGGCGACCTCACCGATCCGGATTCCGTGGCCGGGATCTTCGCGATCGTCGAGAAGGACTGGGGCGGGCTGGATCTGCTCGTTTTGAATGCGTCCGGCGGCATGGAAAGCGGAATGGATGAGGACTACGCCATGAAGCTCAACCGCGACGCCCAAATCAACGTTCTCGAGGCGGCACTGCCTCTGATGGCATCGGGATCGCGAGTCGTCTTCGTGACAAGCCACCAGGCTCATTTCGTGGCCACGGCCGAGACGATGCCGTCCTACCTTCCGGTCGCCCTGAGCAAGCGGGCCGGCGAGGATGCTCTGCGTGCTCGAATCCCGGAGCTCGACAAGAAGGGCATCGGCTTCGTCGTGGTGTCGGGCGACATGATCGAGGGGACCATCACGGCCACTCTGCTGGAGCGGGCCAACCCGGGCGCGATCGAGTCGCGTCGCGAGGAGGCGGGC
>JALYHS010000184.1 GCA_030776385.1 Actinomycetota bacterium | reverse complement strand
CGCACTCGCCGGACTCACCTTCCTGGCGGCAGGAGGCGAGTCTTCTTCCGGGGCGTTCGCCTCCGCGCTCGCGTTCACGACGGCGGTGGCGCTCGCCGCGGTCGTCGTCGCGTTCCGCGTGCGCGAGCGGTGAAGATCGGCGGGCCACAGCTGGTCAGAGCACCAGCCGCAGCTGCTGCTCGCTCACTCCGACCCGCAGCCGCTGGCCCCAGGCGACGGCCAGACGGTCGCGCTCGATGCCGTCGCCGAAGGTGACGAGCACATCCGACTCGGCCACCAGTTCCAGTTGTTGGCCGACGGAGAGGTCACCGAAGCTCAGGATGACGCCCGTCGCGCGCGACGGCCACGCCTCCCGCACGAACCAGGCCAGCTGCGACGACTCTGCGGGCGGCAGCCATGTCTGCAGGGCGCGATCCGACGCGATCGAGGAGGTCCAGCCCGTGCTCCCCGTTCCGGTGCCCACGATGATGCCGGATGACGACTGACGTTCCTCACCCCGCTCCGGGATGGTGAGCGTGTAGCGGGAGGACTGATGACCGGGATCGCCGATGTAGAGGTCGTTGAGCGCGGTCAGGGTTTGTCCGTCGTCCAGGGTCGCCTGCACCATCGCGCGCGAGTGGATGGCGGCGGTGCCCCGACGGACATGATCGACCAGAGCCGCGGCATCCTTCGGCGCGTGCGGGACCAGTACCCCGGCGTTACGGCCGGGCTCCGGGTCGACGCCGATGACCGGCTGGCCGGCGAGATACTTGGCGACGTTGGCCACCAGTCCGTCCTGGCCGACGACGACCACGACATCCTCGGGCGCGAACAGGTAACGATCGAGGTCTGCGCGCTCGACCCGGCCCTGACGCACCTCGTCGGGCAGGGAGGTCGAGACGGTCTGCATGGCCGCTTCGACCGCTTCGTGTCGCGCGACCACGTCATCCATGGATCGCCCGCGGGACCGCAGGAAGAACTCGGCCTGCCCGTAGCTCGCGTGTCGGGCGAGCAGCTCCTCGTATTCGGACCGCCGATGGACGATGATGACCCGCGTTGCGAGAGCCACCGACTAGCTCGCGGAGGAGGAGCCGAGCTTGCTGAGCGCCTGGGTGAGCACGTCGGGCGTCAGGTTGAGGGTGCCGATGGCCGGAAGGTGCTCGGCGAGCTGCTGCATCGCGAGGGCGGTGAGCACGGCAGGATCCACGCCCTGATACGCGGCCAGTTTGGCGGTCTCAGCCTCGGCGTTTGCGGCACCGAGCGATCGCGTCGTCTCGGCGCGCACCGTGGACTCAATCCGCTCGCGGGCCGCTGCGGCCTCGGCCTGCACACTGACCTGTTCGGCGTTCGCCTTGACCGTGATCAGCTGCGTCGCCGCCTCCTCGGTGGCGCGGCGCTGCGCGTTCGCGCCCTCCTGCTGCACGAGCTGCTGCTCGCGGGTCGCGAGTTCGATCTTGCTCTGCAGCTCGTTCTCGGCGATGGCGCGCTCTCGTTCGACCGCGATCGCGCGACGCTCGTACCCGGCGGCGTCGGCATCCTGCTGCACCTTCTCCCGGACGGGCGTCTCGAGCGCGCGTTCGACGTCGGCCTGCGGACGGATGGAGACGATGCGCACGCCGATCACGACGACAGAGGTCTCGGCCAGTCGCTCGTCGCCCGCGAGGCCACTGAAGGTGACGGTCCGAACCGTCGGGATCCCGGTGCCGAGCACCTCGGACAGCTTCAGTGTCGAGATGTGTTCGACCGCGTACTGCTGAGCGAGCTCGGTGATGCGGCTGCCGACCTGCTCGAGTGGCTTGCCGATCCAGCTGCCGCGGTACGGATCGATGGAGAAGTCGATGCGCTGGGCCGCGATCACCGGATCGCTGAACCGGTAGGTCACGGTGGCCTGCACCGAGACCTCCTGGAAGTCGTTGGTGCGCGAGCCGAACAGGATGGACAGCTCGGCCTCGGCGATCGGGACCTCGCTGATCGCGGCGTTCAGCGGACGGAAGTAGAACGCGATTCCGGCGCCATTGTGCACCAGCTTGCCACGGCGGTTGTGGACGATGTAGTTCGTCGGTGTCGAGCGGAGGTGCCGCGAGAACGGAAAGCGTCGGATGTCGGCCACGGGTCTCCTGAGTCTGGTCTGCTGAGGCGTGATCACCCTATCGAGGCTTCGATGGGCCCCCGTACTGGGATGGGGCAGGTCTGTGGATAACTTGGATGCGTCGTCCTTTCTGTGCCAGGCTGATCGTGGCAAGTGAGCCGTATTCCGTTTCGCGTTGAGGAGAGTCCCGTGGCTGTGTACAAGGTGTCATCCGAGGTCCTCACCGAGACCGCGGGCAAGTTGACCGCAGGGTCGGGCGAGGCACAGGATCTGCTGTCCGGGCTTCGCAAACTGGTCGAGTCGCTCGGCAGCGACTGGGAGGGCTCGGGAGCCGGTGCGTTCACCGAGCTCTACACCGAGTTCAACAACGCCGGCACGCAGCTGACCGAGTCGCTCGAGGGCATCGCCGCGATGCTGTCGAAGGCTGCCGCGTACTATGCCGAGTCCGAGACGAACGTCGCCAACGCATTCCGCAGCTGACCGACCGCGACCATCCGGATCCGGGGGTGACCGATGTCTGAGCTGAAAGTGGGTTCCGACGCACTTCGTGGCGCCGGATCTCGGGCTCATGTCCTGACTCAGGAGTTCGCCGAGGCTCTGGTCGAGTGCGATCGGATCGCGGCGGGGCTCGTCAGCCACTCCTGGACCGGTCCCGCGTCCGTCATGTTCACGTCCGGTTGGGCAGAGTGGCATCGCGGAGCCGCCGAGGTCCAGGCGGCGCTCGCGGGAATCGCGCAGCTGCTCGATGAGTCTGCGAACCAGTACGAGACCACCGAAGCCGCCGTCACCGAGGTGTCGAAGACCTCGTCGGTGAGCGTCGGTGGCGGTGAGCGATGACGAAGTTCCAGATCGACACCGATGAGCTGGATCGCACGGCGGTCGCTCTTGCCGCCATGGCCGCGCTCAGCGAGAGGCTGCTGACCGAGGTCGACTCGCTCGCGGCCTCAGTATCGACGGAGTGGTCGGGCGAGGCGAACGAGCAGTTCCTCGCGCTCAAGGCGGAGTGGGCGCAGGGAGCGAAACTGATGTCTGACGGGATTCACACGATCCACCGTGCGGCCACGACGTCTCACACCAACTATCAGGCGGTCGCCGACGCGGCGCGCCGCGTGTGGTGAACAGCTGATGGTGTCGTTGCTGGTCGACACGACTTCCTTCCTCGAGGCCGGTACCAAGGCTCGGTCGGTCGCGCACGCGGTGGAGCGCGCGTTGTCGCGGGCCGCGTCCGGAGTTGCCGGGTCGAGCCGGATGGCCGGGTCCGACCCGAACGGGCGAAGGTGGGCGGACAGTTACGACCGCGCGTGCGGCCAGATCTTCAGCTGCACCGCGCAACTGCAGGATGCAGCATCCACACTGTCTCGCAAGCTGGCGGTCACCGGGTACTACTACGAGCTCACCGAGCTGGCGAACGCGGGCCTGACTGACGTCGCATTGGAGCTGCCGGCTCCGATCACCGTGACCTCGTGCCCGTACATCCCGTCGGCGGCCGGCGGCGAACGCACGTTCCCGAGCACGGTGCCCGGGTTCGAGTGGGTCGCCGAGCAGATCGCCAACCTGGTCGGGGAGATGTGGCCTGACGGAGACACCGGCAAGCTGGACCATGCCTCGACGGTCTGGCGTCAGCTTGCAGACGACCTCGACGACGCCGCGACCGATCTGACCGCGGTGGGTCACGCCTTGATCGGTGTGGACACGCCCGAGCTGTCACGCGTTCAGGATCAGATCGATCAGGTGCGAACCTTCGCGAGAAAGCTAGCGACTGCCTGCCGCTCGCTCGGCAAGGCCTGCAACGATCTGTCGGGGAAGATCAATCACGTCCACGTTCAGACCGGGATCACGATCGGTATCACGGTGACGGCGATCGGTGTGACCGTCGCCGCCGGGCTGGGTTTGACTGTGGTCACCTTCGGCATCTCCGACGCGGCGGCGGTCGGCGGAGTCGCGGCCGAGGTCGGCGGAGCAGTTGCCACGATCACGGGTTTCATCGCGGAACTCGCGTCCACCATCAGCGTCGGCGTCGGCTTGATCGCCGAGTCTGCGGCGGGTCTCGTCGGCATCAGCGCCGACCTGGCGGCAACGATCGGTGTCACCGTGGGTGACATCTCGGCGTCCGCTGTGCTCTGGGGCGCAGCCGGAGCCACCGAGAACGTGATCGTCACCGGCGTCACGCAGCCGGGCGAGGATCTCCTGAGCGCGGCCGAGGAGGGATTCATCGGGGGCGCTCTCGGCGGCGCCGCTGGGACCGGGTTCGTCAAGATCGTCCAGGTGGTCGGCAGCGGCGGCAAACTCTCCTTCCTCGTCACCGGCTCGAATGCCGTCAGTGCGGGACTGAGCGATGACATGCGCGCGAGCATCGTGGCGATGGCGAAGGGCGCACGCCCCGATCCAAGCACCTACCTGTCGCCCGAGTACATCGCCCAGCATCTCGCCAAGTTCGATGAGGGGGGCACTCGTATCATGTCCCAAAACAACTTGGCGAGATACGGCGTCGGTCAGGTCGATGGGACATCCTTCCTCTTCTCAAAAAAGGAGATCGACGAGGTCATGCGGTCCTCAGAAG
>JALYHS010000183.1 GCA_030776385.1 Actinomycetota bacterium | reverse complement strand
GCTCGGGATCAACCCCTTCGACCAGCCCGACGTGGAGGCCGCCAAGATCGCCGCCCGGGGGCTGCTTGACAACCGCCCGGAGCCCGCCGAGCCGCTCTTCGTCACGGATGAAGGCATTGAGGTGCGCGCGCTGGGCGGCCTCCAGCTCGCCGAGCACACCCTCTCGGGCGCGATTGCCGCGCTGCTCGCCGAGCTCGGGCCGGACGGCTACGTGTCGATCCAGGCCTACCTGGATCGCGTGCATCACCCCGAGTTCGCGGCACTGCGTGACGTGGTCGCCGCGACCGCCAAGCGCCCGACAACCTTCGGATGGGGACCGCGATTCCTGCACTCCACGGGTCAGTTCCATAAGGGCGGCCCCGCGATCGGCGTGTTCATGCAGATCACAGCCGAGCCGGACCCGGCGCACGACCTCGCGATCCCCGACCGCCCGTTCACCTTCGGCCAACTCATCCAGGCTCAGGCGGCCGGGGACGCGAGCGTGCTCGCCGACCATGGACGCCCCGTTCTGACGCTCACCCTCCGTGATGTTGCGGCCGGCGCAGCGGCCATCACCGCCGCCATCGGCTAGTCGCACCACCCCGCACTCGCGCGGCACGTGTCTGCGACCACCTAGGAGATTCAGCATGGCTGTACAGATCACCCCGGATTTCAATCCGCTGCGATCGCCGTCCGACCGACGGCTCAACCGGATCGCCGGGCCGAGCGGCCTGGTGATCTTCGGCGTCACCGGCGACTTGGCACGCAAGAAGCTCATGCCGGCGGTCTACGATCTCGCGAACCGCGGGCTCCTGCCCCCCGGATTCGCGCTCGTC
Organism: Actinomycetota bacterium; assembly: GCA_030776385.1. GTDB lineage: Bacteria > Actinomycetota > Actinomycetes > Actinomycetales > Microbacteriaceae > Lysinimonas. The sequence continues at coordinate 1,654 of JALYHS010000183.1, read as the reverse complement.
GGGTTCGCGCGTCGCGACTGGGAGGATCAGGACTTCGAGAAGGTCGTCTACGACGCGGTGAAGGCGTACGCGCGTACGCCATTCGATGACGACGTCTGGAACCAGTTGAAGCAGGGCATCCGCTTCGTTCAGGGCGAGTTCGACGACGACAAGGCCTTCGAACGCCTCAAGAAGACGATCCACGAACTCGACGAACACCGCGGAACGATGGGCAATCACGCCTTCTACCTGTCGATCCCGCCGAAGTCGTTCCCGCAGGTGACCGAGCAGCTGCGGCGTTCGGGCCTCGCGGAGCCCGCTGCGGGCCAGTGGCGTCGGGTGGTCATTGAGAAGCCATTCGGTTCCGACCTCAAGACCGCCCGCGAGCTGAACGACGTCGTCGAGTCGGTGTTCCCGCCGGATTCGGTGTTCCGGATCGACCACTACCTCGGCAAGGAGACGGTTCAGAACATCCTGGCCCTGCGTTTCGCCAACCAGCTCTACGAACCGATCTGGAACGCCGACCACGTCGATCACGTGCAGATCACCATGGCTGAGGACATCGGCGTCGGTGGTCGGGCCGGCTACTACGACGGGATCGGCGCCGCGCGCGACGTCATCCAGAACCACCTGCTGCAGCTGCTCGCGCTCACCGCCATGGAGGAACCGGTCTCGTTCGACGCGGCCGACCTGCGGGCGGAGAAGGAGAAGGTGCTCTCGGCCGTCCACCTGCCCGCCGACCTCGGCGAGGCGACGGCGCGCGGGCAGTACGGCTCCGGATGGCAGGGCGGCGAGAAGGTGCTCGGCTTCCTCGAGGAGGACGGCATGAGCCCGACCTCCACGACCGAGACCTATGCCGCACTCAAGCTGGAGATCAACACACGCCGCTGGGCCGGGGTCCCCTTCTACCTGCGTGCGGGCAAGCGCTTGGGACGCCGGGTCACCGAGATCGCCGTGGTGTTCAAGCGTGCGCCGCAGTACCTGTTCGCCTCCTCGCAGACCTCAGCTTTGGGCGAGAATGCGCTCGTGATCCGGGTGCAGCCCGACGAAGGCGTCACCATCCGGTTCGGCTCCAAGGTGCCGGGCGCCGGGATGCAGGTGCGCGACGTGACGATGGACTTCGGCTATGGCCACGCGTTTACCGAGGCGAGCCCCGAGGCGTACGAAAGGCTCATCCTCGACGTGCTGCTCGGCGATCCGCCGCTCTTCCCGCGCCAGCAGGAGGTCGAGCTCAGCTGGAAAATCCTCGACCCCATCGAGGAGTACTGGACGACTCTCGGCCAGCCCGAGCAGTACAAGCCGGGAACGTGGGGTCCGTCATCCGCCGACGAGCTCCTCGCCCGCGATGGACGCGTTTGGAGACGCCCATGATCTGGAGACTGCTGTGATCGTCGATCTTCCCGATACCACCACGAGTTCGGTGTCGAAGGCCCTTGTCCAGATCCGCGAGGAGGGTGGTGCCGTCGCCCTCGGCCGTGTCCTCACCCTGGTGATCGCCACCTCGCTCGGCGAGGAGGAGGAAGCCATCGAGGCTGCGAACGACGCCTCGCGCGAGCATCCAATGCGGGTGATCGTGCTCTCGAAGAACCCCGACCTGTCCGTGAAAGAGGATCCGTGCCTGGACGCGCAGATCCGAGTCGGGGGCGACGCGGGTGCCAGCGAGGTCATTCTGCTC
>JALYHS010000182.1 GCA_030776385.1 Actinomycetota bacterium | reverse complement strand
CGACTGGTTCGCGCTGGCCGCCACCGGGGCGGGCGAGGGGCTTCTTGTTGAGGAGCTCGTGGACTTTCGGCGCGAGCTGGCCCAGCTGGTCGCCCGCCGTCCCTCCGGCGAGGTGCGCGCCTGGCCGCTGGTCGAGACCGTGCAGCGCAACGGGGTCTGCGCCGAGGTCTTCGCCCCTGCACCCTCGGCTGGTGACCTGCCCACCGTCGCCCGCGACCTGGCCGAGCGCATCGCGGGCGAGCTCGGCGTCACCGGAGTGCTGGCCGTCGAGCTGTTCGAGACCACGGACGGCGCACTGCTGATCAACGAGCTCGCAATGCGCCCCCACAACACCGGGCACTGGACCATCGACGGCGCTGTCACCAGCCAGTTCGAACAGCACCTGCGCGCGGTGCTCGACCTGCCCCTTGGCGACCCATCTGCCATCGCCCCGTGGAGTGTGATGGTCAATATCCTCGGTGGCCCGGCCGGCGCGACCATGCCGGACCGGTACGGGGTGGCATTCGCCGATCGACCCGAGGTGAAGTTCCACTCCTACGGCAAGGACTCCCGTCCGGGACGCAAGGTGGGCCATGTGACGGCGGTCGGATCCGAGCTGGACGACACCGTCGCGCGGGCGCGTGCCGCAGCCGGGTTCTTCCAGGCCTGAGACATACGATGGCATCCGTGCCTGGGACAACCGACTCCGCCGCCCCGCTCGTCGCGGTTGTGATGGGCTCCGATTCCGACTGGAACGTGATGTCGGAGGCGTCGGCCGTGTTGACCGAGTTCGGGATCCCGCACGAGGTCGAGGTGGTGTCCGCGCATCGCACACCGAAGCGGATGATCGCGTTCGGGTCCGAGGCGGCCGGCCGTGGCATCCGGGTCATCATCGCCGGCGCCGGGGGAGCCGCCCACCTGCCTGGCATGCTCGCCTCGGTGACGACGCTGCCCGTGATCGGTGTGCCGGTGCCGCTTGCCACGCTGGACGGGCTCGACTCGCTGCTCTCGATCGTGCAGATGCCCGCGGGCATCCCGGTCGCCACCGTCTCCATCGGCGGGGCTCGCAACGCGGGGCTGCTGGCCGCGCGAATCCTCGCCACCTCCGACGACGCGCTCGCCGCGCGGCTCGAGGAGTTCGCCGCCGCACTCGAGGCCCTGGTCATCGAGAAGAACGCGAAGCTGCAGCGCGCGCTGTGAGACTGCGTCTGTCGTGAGTTCGTCCAGCATCGTCCGTCATCCGGATGTCGCGGCCACCGCATTGATGACGAAGCGCGCCTGGTGGCTGGTCGGCCTCAACATCCTGGTGCCCGGTTCCGCCCAGGTGCTCGCCGGGAGCCGCCGATTCGGCCGGTTCGCGCTCGCCACCACCCTCCTCTTCTGGACTCTCCTGGTCGTCGTCGCCCTCGCCCTGCTCATCGGTCGCGCGGCGCTGCTCCCCGTCGTCACGATGCCCGCCGTGCTCTGGGTGTTCGCGATCGTCCTCGGGCTCTACGGGGTGCTCTGGTTGATCTGCGCCGTCGACACGCTCCGGTTGACCCGTCTGCCGCGGGTCGGACCGCGGGCGCGCTTCGGGGTCGCGATCCTGTCGGTCGTCGCGCTCGTCGCCACCGGCGGCGTGGCGCTCGGTGCGGCCTGGACGGCCGGGACGACTGCCAACATCCTCGCCAAACTGACGTCGAACACGATTGATATCACCGGACCTGACGGCAAGCCGGTCGCGGTCGGTGCGCTCACCGGGCCGGTGAACATCCTGCTCGTCGGCTCGGACAGCGGAGGCGGCAACGCGGCCTACGGGGCGCGCGGCGAGGCCCTCAACGACGTGACGATCCTGATCCACCTGTCGCCGGTCTCGAAGTCGGCGACGGCCATGAGCATTCCGCGCGACCTCTACGTCCCGCAGCCGCAGTGCACCAAGACGAACGGCACCATATCGCCGGCGGTCTCGCAGGCGCGCTTCAACACCGCCCTGTCCCGCGGCGGTCTGAACTGCGTGGTGGCGAGCGCGGCCGCCCTCACCGGGTTGACCATCCAATACGCCGCGAAGATCGAGTTCGACGGCGTCGTCGCAATGAGTGACGCGGTCGGCGGCGTTCCGGTGTGTCTCGCGACGGCGATCGACGACCCGTACAGCGGTCTGGTCCTGAGTGCGGGGCAGCACACGCTCCAGGGGGCGCAGGCGCTCGCCTTCCTCCGCACCCGGCATGGGCTGCCGACCGGAAGCGATCTGCAGCGGATCAGCAACCAGCAGGTCTTCCTCTCCTCGCTGATGAGGACCATCAAGAGCTCGCAGACGCTCGACAACCCTCTCAAGGTGATCGGCCTGGCGCAGGCGGCATCGCAGCACATGCAGCTCAGTTCCGAGCTCGCGCAGACTTCCACCATGGTGTCGATGGCCCTCGTCCTGCGGAGCATTCCGCTGGACCGGATTGCGTTCGTGCAATACCCGTCGACCCCGAAGACGGTGCGCGGGCAGAGCGTCACACTGCCCAATGTGGCCGACGCAGCAACTCTGTTGGCAGCGCTCGCCGCCGATCAGGCCGTGGTGCCGCAGACCCTCGGCGGGGCTGCGATCACTTCCACTTCTCCGACCGCGAGCAGCACGCCCAAGCCCAGCTCCTCGGCGACCCCTGCCGGGGGCGCACCGGTGCCGCTGCCATCCGGGATCTCGGGGCAGGCCGCCGACCAGTCGACGTGCTCAACGGGACAGACCGGCTGACGGTCACGCCCGTCGGTTACGTCGGTCGGTCACGCCGCTCGGCTAGAGGTCGGCGTGCAACTGCCAGACCTTTTCGGCGGCGTCGCGCCAACTGAAGGCACGAGCCCGGTCCGATGAGGTGACCGAGAGTCGATCGCGAAGCGCTGAGTCGTCGATGACCGAGCGGATGGCCTCTCCGAGGCGGCCCGCGTACCCTTCTGGCGCGTCACGGGCGACGATCACCCCGGTATCGGCCGCCACCTCGACGAGCGCCGGGGCATCCGAATGGATGACCGGCAGCCCGAACGCGAATGCCTCGACCATGGCGAGCCCGAAGCCCTCGGCGCGGCTGGGCTGGACGAACACGGACGCACCCTGCAGCACCGCGGCGAGGTCGTCGTCATCGATCGGGTCAAGGAGGATCACTCGGTCGACGGGGACGGCGGCTGCGGTGGCGAGCGCAGCGATGGCGTCCGAGTCTCCCGGCTCCGACCCGACGACGACCAAGGGGATGTCCGGGATGTCGGCCAGGGCGGCGATCAGAGCGTCGAGCCCTTTGCGCGGATCCAACCCCGAGACGGCGAGCAGGTATTCGTCGGTCAGGCCCAGCCGTTCGCGTCGCTCCCGTGCGTCGATGACCGGATGCAGGCGCGAACTCGGGGCACCGCCGATGACCCGCAGGCGGTCCCCGAAGCCGAAGCGCTCGGCCAGCTCGTCGGCGACGGCGTGCGTGGGCACGACGACCGCGTCGGCGAAGCGTTCGGCCCGCCGGGTCATCGCCTTGTTCCAGGCGAGCTGGCGAGAGGGCAGCAACTCGGGATCGGTCCAGGCAACCGCGTCGTGCACGGTCACCGCGATCTGGGTGTTCCGCGAGTTGACCCGATCATGTCGCGACATCGGTGCGAGGAGACTCGTCGCGTGCACCATCCCTGTTCCGGGCAGTCGGGTGAAGCCGTGCTGCCAGGCGGCGGCGAGCTCGCGCCGAGCCAGCGGACTCTTGTACAGCTCCGTCAATCCGGGGAGGCGCTCGGCGAGCCGGGCGTAGTCGGCTTCCGGCGACGCCGACACGATGCCGCCAACACTCGAGCCGCGGGGAGCCGTGACGATCAACTGTCGCGTCAGGTCTTCGGCGTAACGTGCCATGCCACCGTTCTGCGTAGACGTCACCTCGTCGAGGATCACCCGGAGCGTCGTCACCGCGTCAACACTCCGGATGCCGCGGCAGCCTCGAGTGCGATCCGCCAGTCCCGCAGCGGCGGAAGACCCGCGCGGCTCCAGCCCTCGTGCCCGAGCACCGAGTACGCCGGCCGCGGCGCGGGACGCACGAAGGAGGCGCTGTCGGTCGGGAGCACGCGCTCCGGGTCGAGCCCCGCCACTTCGAAGACGGCGCGCGCAAAGCCGAACCAGGAGGTCTCGCCGGCATTCGTGCCGTGGTAGATGCCCGCTGGGGCATCCGAGTCGGCGAGCTCGACCAGGCGGACAGCGAGATCGTGGGTCCAGGTGGGCTGACCCAGCTGGTCGTCGACGACGGAAACCGTCGGGTTCGAGGTGGCGAGACGCAGCATCGTTGCGGCGAAGTTCGGGCCACCCGAGCCGTACAGCCAGGCGGCTCGCACGATGTACGTGCCGTCCGGATGGGCGGCGATGGCAAGCTCCTCGCCCGCTGCCTTCGTGCGGCCGTACGCGTTCAGCGGGTCGCGTGGCGCGTCCTCGGGGTACGGC
>JALYHS010000181.1 GCA_030776385.1 Actinomycetota bacterium | reverse complement strand
TTCCAGATCTCCTCCGCCGTCGTCTTGCGGTGGATCTCGGGGTTCGCGGGGTTGTCGAACTGCTGGGGCATGAGCGCGCCGGGCGTCAGCTCGACGATCTCGGCCGCCTTCGCGGACTCGTTGTGCTCGTGCAGCGCGATCAGCCGCGGCCGGTTCTCGACGCCGAGGGCGTTCAGCAGCTGGATGGTGGTGCGGGTGTCCTCGGAGGCGATCACCTCGACACGTCCGAGCGCCTCGACCAGCCGGCGCGAGGCATCCCCGAGATTGCCGATGGGCGTCGCGGCGAGGATGATCACGTCGCCATTCTCCTGGGTTCGACCTCGTAACATGTCCCGGTGACCATCGCCGAGCTGACGGGCTCTCGCCTCGATGACGCGTGGGAGATGCTCATGCGGCGCCACTACGCCCGCCGGATCTGGAACTGGGGCGGTCCGCTGTTCGTGGTACTCGTCGCGGCCGTGCTGCGCCTGGTCGGCCTGGCGTACCCGCACGAGCTGGTGTTCGACGAGACGTACTACGTCAAGGACGCCTGGAGCCTCATGCACCTCGGCTACGAGGGCAGCTGGCCGCCCGACGCGAACACGCAGTTCAACGCCGGGGATCCGAGCGGCTACACGAGCAATCCCGAGTTCCTCGCGCATCCCCCGATCGGCAAGTGGGTCATCTCGGTGGGGCTGTTCCTGTTCGGCGGCGGCAGCAGTTTCGGCTGGCGCTTCTCGACGGCGGTGTGTGGCATCCTGCTGGTGATCCTCACGATGGTGATCGCCTGGATGCTCTTCCGCTCGCATCTGCTGACCGTCATCGCGGGCGGGCTGCTTGCCATCGACGGCAACGCGATCGTGCTCAGCCGAGTGTCGCTCCTCGACGGGATCGTCGCCCTGTTCGCCCTGGTCGGCGTGATCTTCGCACTCCTCGATCGACGGATGAGCCAGCGACGCCTCGAGGAGTGGATGCTGCGGCGCACCGCCGCCGGACGCTCCACCCACTGGGGCCCGACCCTGTGGTGGCGCCCGTGGCTGTTCGCCGCCGCACTGATGTTCGGAGTCACGGCGGGGGTCAAGTGGAGCGGCCTCTACTTCCTTGTCGTCTTCGCCCTCTACTCGGTGATCACGGACGCACTCGCGCGCCGCCGCCTCGGCCAGCAGTTCTGGCTGAGTGGCACCGTGTTCAAGCAGGGGCCGGCGAGCTTCCTCCTCATGGTGCCGGTGGCCGCGGTCGTCTACGTGTCGAGTTGGGCCGGGTGGTTCCTGCACAGGGACAGCTACGACCGCGAGTGGTCGACGTACGCCGGAAACGCCTGGACCGGGTTACTCACGTCCGTGCCGCACTCCCTGCAGAGCTGGTACCACTTCCAGGCGGAGATCTACAACTACAACGTCAATCTGCACACACCGCACTCGTACCAGGCCTATCCGTTCAGCTGGTTGTTCCTGGTGCGGCCGACGAGCATGTACTACAAGGAGTTCGGCAACGGGACGTCCTCGCAGATCCTCGACCTGGCGAATCCGCTGATCTGGTGGGCCGCGACGGCCGCCGCCTTCTTCCTGCTTGGGCGCGTGGTCTGGGGCATCTGGAAGCGCAGGTCCGTCTGGCGCGAGGGCTTCATCCTCACCGCGCTGGCCGCCGGGTATCTGCCCTGGGTGCTGTTCTACTCGACCCGCACGGTTTTCCAGTTCTACACGATCGCCTTCGAGCCGTACCTGATCCTGGGGCTGGTGGCGGTGCTCGGGATCCTGCTCGGAACTCGGAACGACCCGGAGGCCCGACGCGTCATGGGCCAACGCGTCGTCGGTGTGTTCCTCGGGCTCTGCATCGTGCTGAGCATCTTCTTCCTCCCGATGTGGACCGGGATGCCGATCCCGCTCTGGTACACCCGCCTGCACTACTGGTTCCCGAGCTGGATCTGAGCCCGGGTAGCCTGGCAGGCATGCCAGAACGCAGCGCCGATCGCAGTGACCGAGAGTACGGATTCCGCACCCGAGCCATTCACGCCGGCAACATCCCGGATGCCGTGACCGGGTCTCGCGCCCTCCCGATCTACCAGACCAGCGCCTTCGTCTTCGATGACACCTCGGATGCCGCCGCCCGGTTCGCCCTGCAGAAGTACGGCAACATCTACAGCCGCCTGGCGAACCCGACGGTCGCGGCATTCGAGGAGCGAATCGCCTCGCTGGAGGGCGGAATCGGAGCCGTGGCCACAGCATCCGGCCTCGGCGCCGAGTTCATCACCTTCGCCTCGCTCGCCGGGGCCGGAGACCACATCGTCGCGAGTGCCAGCCTCTACGGTGGCACGATCACGCAGCTCGATGTGACGCTGCGGCGCTTCGGGGTCGAGACCACCTTCGTGAACTCCTCCGACCCCGCCGACTACGCAGCGGTCATCACCGACAAGACGAAGCTGATCTTCGTCGAGACGATCGCGAATCCCTCGGGAGAGATCGCCGACCTGGAGGGCCTCGCCGACGTCGCGCACGCGCACCACCTGCCGCTGATCGTGGACTCGACGGTGGCGACACCGTACCTCAACCGTCCGATCGAGTGGGGCGCCGACGTCGTCATCCACTCGGCCACCAAGTTTCTCGGCGGGCACGGAACCACCCTCGGCGGCGTCGTCGTCGAGTCGGGCCGATTCCACTGGGCCAACGAGCGCTTCCCGCTCTTCGACGAACCTGTGCCGCACTATGGCGGACTCAACTGGCACGGCAACTTCGGCGAGTACGCCTTCCTCACCCGTTTGCGCGCCGAGCAGCTGCGCGACATCGGGCCGTCGCTCTCGCCGCAGTCCGCTTGGCAGCTCGCGCAGGGGGTCGAGACCCTGCCGTTCCGGATGCAGGCGCACGTCGACAACGCCGCAACCGTGGCCGCGTGGCTGGAAGCCGACCCGCGCATCGAGTTCGTGAACTACGCGGGGCTGGCCTCGCATCCGCACCACGAACGAGCCGCCAGGTACCTGCCGAAGGGGCCAGGATCGGTGTTCAGCTTCGGGGTGGACGGCACCGGCTCGATGTCCAGCCGCGGTGTCGGGCAGCGCTTCATCGAGAGCGTCAACCTGGCAAGCCACCTGGCCAACATCGGGGACGCCAAGACGCTCGTCATCCATCCCGCATCGACGACCCACGCGCAACTCAGCGAGGAGCAGTTGCTCGCGGGGGGCGTGCTGCCCGGCCTGGTGCGCCTCAGCGTCGGGATTGAGGACGTCGAGGACATCGTCGACGACCTCGACCAAGCGCTCGACGCGGCAGTGAGGGGAGAATAGGCGCATGGTTTCGACAAGCTCAACCAGCGAGGTTTCGACAAGCTCAACCAGCGAGACCGTCACCCTCACGAACGGCTTGACCTGCGACGTCCCCTCGGACTCACCGCTGGCCAAGCTGCTGAAGTCGCAGCGGACCTGGGTCGGACCGAGCGCGAAGGAGCGCCTGAAGATCCTGCAGAAGGCGAAGACGGTCGCGATCGTCGGTGCCTCCCCGAACGCGACCCGCTCCAGCTACTTCGTCTCCACTTACCTGCAGCAGTCGAGCGACTACGAGTTGTTCTTCGTGAACCCGATGGCCCCGGAGATCCTCGGTCAGAAGACCTATCCCGACCTGGCATCGCTGCCCGTCGTGCCCGATATCGTTGACGTCTTCCGCAAAGCAAGTGACATTCCCGCGGTCATCGACGAGGCCGTCGCGATCGGCGCGAAGACCGTGTGGGTGCAGCTCGGCATCTGGAACCAGGATGCTGCGATCTACGGTGAATCGAAGGGGCTGACCATCGTCATGGACCGCTGCCTCAAGATCGAGCACGCGCGCTTCCACGGAGGACTCCACCTGCTCGGCTTCGACACTGGGGTCATCAGCTCGCGCAAGTCCGCCCGCTGAGAAGCTCGCCGCGTATCCCCGACCACGGGGCCAGCAGACCGGCCCAGCAGACGGGCCCAGCCGACGGGCCCAGCCATCTTGGCCCACTCCGCAATCTGCGTTGGTTGCTGCGTGAGGGTGGGGTACCTCGGGAACCCACGC
>JALYHS010000180.1 GCA_030776385.1 Actinomycetota bacterium | reverse complement strand
GGCCACCAGATAGCCGAGCACAAGCACGACGGTCACCGGAACGACCCGGCCCCGGAAGCTCAGACGCAGCAGGCGCGATCCGACCTCGTGGTCGGCCTTGACCTCCGCGCGAACGTCACTCGTCACGAGTCGCTCCGCTCGTCGGGTCTGTCAGGGAAGTGATCCGATCCTGCCATGCTGCCGAGGGGTGCACAGACCATTCCGCCCCTCGGATTCCGATTCAGTCGGCGAGGAACTCCACCCCGGCGACCCGGAACGCCTTCGAGGTGGGCGCGTTGAAGTGGTTGCGGTCGGGAATCGCGAGGAAGGAGCCGTGCGGTGTCGCCTCGGCGAGTCGGCGGGACTGCTCCAGGATCGGGTCCTGGGTCCCGGTCGCGAAGAGGACCGGCTGCTGCGGCGGATCTGCGGCGTCGGGCTGGGCACCGCCGCGCATCCCCTCGACGAGGCTGATCAGTGCGCCGAGGTCGTTGTCCGGCATCGCCGCAGCCATGTCGAGATACGTCATCGTCAGCCGGTCGTCGGAGCGCGAACCGCCCGCCACGAAGCCGCGCGCCTCGTCGACCCTGAACCGGGTGAGCGGATCGCCGTCCGGGATGCCGCCGAGCACGGCGCGAGTGAGCCGCTCGGCGAGCTCGAGGGCGGTGTGCCAGCCCACCCGTGCGCCCAGCGAATAGCCCAGGAGCGCGAACTCATCGATCAGGTATGTGTCGACGACGGTCAGCAGATCGGTGACGAGCGCGTCCATCGTGTACATCGCGGGATCGTGCGGCTTCCCGCTCTCGCCGTGCCCGCGCTGATCGATGGCGATCACACGGAAGCCGGCACGGGTGAGCTCGCGCGTCCAGCCGGTGACGTGCCAGTTGGAGATCGCCGACGAGGCGAAACCGTGCACCGCGACGACGACAGGAGCATCCGGATCGCCCCACTCGTATGTGGCGATCGGCACCCCGTCTGCCGACATCACGCGACGGGGCGGGGGAGCATCCGGAAGCAGCGCCACCCCACCAGGCTAGCCGTGGGTACCCTGGCTGGATGGCAGGCATCGTCGAACGCGAACCCGCACCCTTCGAGGGATTCGGCCCGCACGCTCTTGGGTTCTTCGAGCGGCTGTCCGTCGACAACACCAAGTCTTTTTGGCTGACCAACAGGGCCGAGTTCGAAGCCGAGATCGCCGAACCGCTCCACGCCCTCGCGGACGAGCTCTCTCCGCAGTTCGGTCAGCCGAAGGTCTTCCGGCCGTACCGTGACGTGCGGTTCTCAGCCGACAAGACGCCGTACAAGGAGCACGCCAGCTTGGGCTTCTTCCAGGGGAAGGGCGGGTTGTACTTCCAGATCTCGCCCGAAGGCGTGCTTCTAGCGGGCGGAATGTACGAGCCGGCGCGCGATCAGCTCGAGCGCTTCCGCGATCTGCAGGACGACCCGAAAGCGACGAAGAGTCTGGATGCCCTGCTCCCGCAGCTCGCCGACGCGAGCTATCCGCTCGGCGAGGGTGCGCCGCTCAAAACCGCCCCACGCGGACGCTCGGTGGAACACCCCCGCATCGAGTTCATCCGCCGGACCACGCTCACCGTCTCCCACACCTTCGAGCCCGCGCCGTGGTTCTTCGACCGCGAACTGCTCGATCGGGTCGCCGAGGGCTTCGTCACCATCGAACGTTGGAACAACTGGCTCGCGAACCACGTCGGCCCGAGCGAGAAGCCGCTACGTGCATGGTGACGCGCCGACCACAGCGCTGACTACTCTGGGCGCATGCCTTCGACCCCCGTCGACGTGAACGCGCAGCCGAGCGGTGTTGGGTGCGTCGAGTGCCTGCACGATCCCGAAGGGTGGTGGTTCCACCTGCGCAGGTGTGCCGAGTGCGGGCATATCGGATGCTGCGACTCCTCGCCCGGGCAGCACTCAAGTAGGCACGCCGCCGAGTCGGGTCACCCGATCATTCGGAGCTTCGAGCCGGGGGAGACCTGGTTCTGGGACTTCCGTATCCAGGCGATGGTCGACGGTCCCGAGCTCGCGCCGCCCGACAGTCACCCGGCTGAGCAGACGACACCGGGTCCGGCCGACCGGGTACCCACCGACTGGCAGAGCAGGCTCCATTGAGCGGGCTCGCCCATGGTGTCATGACGGCGCTTGCGGCAGCGCCATCACTCCTGGCAGCGCCGTCGCTCGACACCAGGGTCGCCGTCGTCTGGGTCGTCGCATTCGTCGTCGTCACCGTCACGATCACCGGGTTCTCGGGCCGCGTCGGCTGGTCGGCCCCGCTGGTGCTGATCGTGGTCGGGGCGATCGCCTCGTTCCTCCCCGGCGTCCCGCACATCGTCATCGATCCGGAACTCGTGCTCTACGGGGTGATCCCGCCGCTGCTGTTCGCGGCGGCGATCCGCACTTCCCTCCGTGACGTGCGCGCCCGCAACGACAGCATCCTGGCGCTCTCGGTGGGGCTGGTCGCGTTCACAGTCGTCGTCGTGGGCTTCGTGGGCTGGATGCTGATGCCCGCGATCGGTCTGGCCGCCGCCTTCGCGCTGGGGGCGGTCGTGGCGCCCACCGACGCCGTCGCCGTGAGCGCCGTCGCCGGACGTATCGACCTCCCGCGACGGCTCGTGACGATCCTCGAGGGCGAGAGTCTGCTGAACGACGCGACCGCGCTTGTCGCGCTCAACGCGTCGATCGTGGCCATCGTCGCGGTCGTGAATCCGGTGCAGGTGGCCGGCGACTTCGTCGTCGCAGTGCTGGGCGGCATCGCAGTCGGTCTGGCGGTCGGCTGGGTGCTGTCGGCGATCCGCAAGCAACTGAGGGCGCCGGTGCTCGACACCAGCCTCTCGCTCATCACGCCGTATTTAGCGTTCATCGTGGCGCAGTCATTCGGTGGCTCGGGCGTGCTCGCCGTGGTGATTGCCGGCCTGTTCCTCGGCTTCCGCTCGCCGAGCATCCAGTCGGCGGAGGCGCGGATCGCCGAACGTCTCAACTGGCGCACCATCGAATACCTGCTGCAGAACGCCGTGTTCCTCTTCATCGGGCTCAGCCTCGCCGACATCTACCAGGGGGCGGTGAAAGACGGCCCGGGCCTCTGGCCGACGATCGGGATCTGCGCGGGCATCCTGGCCACCCTGATCGTGGCTCGCTTCGCGTGGGTGTTCGCGCTCACGCTCATCTACCGTCGTGGCCCGACGTTCTTGCGAGCCCGCAGCTGGAGCTGGCGGAACGCCTTCGCGGTCAGCTCGGCGGGCATCCGCGGCGTTGTGACTCTGATCGCCGTGTTCCTGCTGCCGGCATCGACCCCGAGTCTGGAGTTCCTTCGGTTCATCGCCCTGGTCGTCGTGGTCGCGACCCTGCTCGAGGGACTGCTGCTCCCGGTCATCATCCGCGCGCTCAAACTGCCGACGCCGAACTACGACCAGGAGCACCAGGAGCGTTTCGCGTTGATGGCGGAGGCCGAGCAGGCCGGCGTCGACGACCTCGAGGCGCACCTCACGGATGCCGACGAGGCGGAGGTCATCGAGCGCTTGATCCGCAACTCGACCTTCCTCGAGGAGTCGATCGCGCTGCCGATCGTGGAGGGGCGTGAACCGCGGCTCGCCGCATACACCCGCCTGCGCAAGACGATGATCGCGGCACAGCGCGCCGCCGTGCTG
>JALYHS010000179.1 GCA_030776385.1 Actinomycetota bacterium | reverse complement strand
CGCCCACACCACCCGCGATAGCACTACCGATGGCCCCTCCCCCGATCGCCCCGACTGATGGGACAACGAACTTCATCAGCGCGGCCAGCGCCACGATCGCCAGAACCATCAGCAGAAGCCCCGCGAGCACGTTCATCAGCGATTGCCCTGTCACGTCGAGGGTCTTCGAGTCGAACTTGAAGACCCCGTTGTCGATAAGTGCGAACGCGACTCCGTAGATGATCGCCGCGACTGGCTTGTACAGCAGAAAAGCCAGAAGCCAGGACCCGTACTTCTTCAAGTACTCCCAGCCCGCGTCGGTCGACGCGAACGATGCGGCCATCGGCAGCATCCCCGCCAGCAGCACCAGCATCACCATCCTCACCAGGATCAGCACGACCTGAACGACTGAGGCGATGATGGCCACAATCCCGAAGATGATGACCAGGATCGGGCCGCCCGAGATCTCGCTGAGGCCGACCATGGCGGTCGTCATGTTTGTTCCGAAAGTGCTGCTGCCCGTCGAGAGGCCCACGAACCAGGTGGAGAACGAATCGCCCGCCGCGATCAGAAGACCCAGCACAGGCACGCCCGCTGCCGAGACGATGATGAGAGCTATCAGCCCTCGAAGCACGCCTCTCAGCGGCTGCCCCTTAGCGGTGAGCACCATTTTGATGCCGGCGAACACGATGGAAACCACCGCGGCGATCGCCACGAAGTAGATCAACCCATTGCGGATGTACTCCACCACATCCGAGTTCGATCCCGCCCCACCAGCCAGATTCGGAGTGGGGATAAACAACCAGAAAGTGCCGAACGACGCCATCAGCTTCCCGAACGAATCCGCGATGTCGTGCGCCCACTGAGTCGATGCATTCGAGACTGCCTGCCCGACGATCGACCCGCCTATGCACGTGAGATCTCCCAGCAAGCACGCACCCGACGCGGCGGCCATCATGCGCCACTCCATTGCAGATACCCGCTCAGATTGTCGATCTGTGCTGGGGCAACGGCAGGTTGCCCGTTGTCTTGCACGACGACCTTCCAGTCGCCGTCCTGCCAGACAAGCTGAGTGACAAACGACACAAATGCTGCATTGGAGTTCCTGACCGCGAGGTCGATGACCGCAGAGGTGCGCTCGTATTTGCGCACCTGGAACCCAGCGATCTGAACGCCTCCCCCACCCTTAGGGGGATTCTCGCTGAGCGTCGTTAGTACCGCGTCACGGCCTGCTCCAGCAGGCAGGAAGTATCGGTAGCCGGCAGCAGCGGTCGCAGCGTCGGATCCAAGCGCATAGAAGGTTGCGGCGGCGTATAGGGCGCCAACAGGCGACTGGGCGAAGCAAGTACGGAGCCCGTCACTGGTGATCTTTCCCGGGCCGATGGCGCGTGGTCCGTCGGGGGCCGCCACCTGACCCACCAGGGTCCAGGTGGTCTGCGGTGCTGCCGTTGTCGGGATGGACTGGTCCCCCGGCTGCAGCCCGCAAACGCTGTCCGACGCGGCGACAGGCTTCGGAGACTTCGTCGGGCTCGCGGAGGTCTTGTTTCCCCCCGAGGCGGCCGAGATGCCCACGATCACCGCGGCGGCCACGATCACTACGAGCAGGATGGCTGCCCAGACGTACCACCCGTTGAAGGGACTGCGTGGCTGCGCTGGCGTTGGCTCGCTCATTTGGGGTCCTATCAGCCGTGGATGAAGGTCGTGACGATTCCGCCGGCGCCGCCGATGAGGATCATCCCGCCGAAGATCGCGGCGAGGCGCGACCCCAGCTCTGGGAAGCCTTGACCGGCGCGGTGCATGAAGAACATTGAGATGCCGAATACGACCAGTCCGACAACGCCGGCGATCGCGGCGAACCACATGACGTACGACACCACGAGGAGGATGTTGTCCGACCCGGGTGGCGCGGTTGGCGACGGGACGTTGATTAGGTGGACGATGAAAGGTAGCAAGGCCATGTGGTCTCCTTGGGTCAGTTTTGTGGAGCGGTGAAGTAGGTCTCGATGTCGCGGCGAAACTTCGCCAGCGCAGGGTCGAGGGAGTCGGCCGAGATCGCGGCACCCAGGCGCGCTGACTCCAGGTAGGGCAGCGTCCAAGTTTTTGGGGCGCCCCCGCTGACGAGGCGCTGCATGTCTCGTAGTGGTCGGGGTAGCTTGCCGGGCGCATCCATGATGACTACAAGACCCAGCAGGTTGACCGGAACAGCGCCGGACGCCCACTCGCGGAGGGCGTCTTGTGCTGCCCTGAGCCCTGTCATGTGAGACCGAGCGACGAGGATCGTGGGCACAAGAATCGGCTCGAGGCGCGGGTCACTTGCAACGATTGGCCAACCGTGTCCGGTAGCGGCAGACCAGCCGCTGCACACCGCGGCGAGTGTCCGCTCGCCTGCACCGCCGTGGACCCCCAGCCAGTGCAGAGTCCCCGATCCGCCGCGGGGCGGAACATGGGCAAGTCCCACCGCGGGCCGGGTGACTCCGGTCACGTGCCGCACGCCGGCGGGAACTACCAGGCCGCGTGCAGTCGTGTTCTCTTCAATAGCAGGCGCGAGGGTTAGTTTCGGGGCTTCGGCAGCTCGAAGCTGGACTCCGCAGTGAACACAGAACCGACGATCGGTGTCGTCCGCGTTGCACCTCGGACACTGCCGAACCGTTTCCGTCTCCGTCTGCGGGCGACCTGAAGATCTGGCGGCGAAACGCAAGAAGCTTGCCCTTCGCCCTTCGTCGTCTGTGATACGCATGATTATCCCCAAGTATATGGTCGTGCTTATGTGATGGTGGTCGGACGACCCGCCGAGACGCGTGGGACACTGGCCACGTGTTCGTCGTCGTCGCCGCTGGGGCGTTTATTGCTGTTGTGCTCCTGACTGCGGCAGCGGTCTACGCCGCACGACTGGTCGTGCGTGAGCCGGGAAGTCATCACTTGGTGGCGTACAAGCTCGGCGCTGGCGGACACACGATCTTCTTCACTGACGAGCCAGCTACTCGGATGCCTGGGGAATACGGCCTGTGGTTCGGCCAAGGGAGAGAGGGCGGACCTCACGCCCGAGTGGGTGACATCCTCTCCGTCAGCGCTGACGAACGCACTGTCGAACGCGCCGTCCTCGCCGTTCATGGTGGATCTCTCAAGCGGCAGGGTCGAGGGCTATGGACCGGGCACGTGTTCGCTACACCCGATGAGATTCAGGTCCCCTTTGCCACGGTGTCGTTGGGCGCTGACGGTCATCTGCCCGGTTGGGTATTCACGCCGCCATCAGCAATCGAGCAGCAGAGCCGTCCGTGGGTGGTCCACGTCCACGGCATTCGCACTACGCGCCTGACGACACTCCGCAACGTCAAGCTCGTTTCTCGACTCGGCATGGTCTCAGTCGTCCCCAGCTTCAGAACCGATCAAGAAAACGTCGGGGCCGCGGGCGGCAGCAGCACACTCGGACTCGCTGAATGGGAAGACATCGACCTAGCCCTCGCGTACGCAGAGGCCCACGGGGCGAAAAGCGTCATCCTCTTCGGACTATCCCTTGGAGGGATGATCTCGCTCCTGCTCACCCGCCGATCCGCGCACCGCCATCTGATTGCAGGCGCGATCCTGGTCGCCCCCGTGACGAACTTCCGAGCCACGCTCGAGTACGCGGCCGCCCAGCGCCGCCTCCCACGTTGGATCGGCCGACTGGCCGCAAACGTGTTGGGTTCATCACTCCTCTACCGATTCACGGGAACGCCGTTCCCCCTCGACTTTGCTCAACTTGAGGTCAACACTTCAGACACGGAGATGAACGTTCCCTCGCTCATCATCCACTCACCGATCGACGACGAGGTTCCCTTCGAAGAGTCGGTTCAGTTCGCTCGCCACCACCCTGAAACGGTGACTCTCAACTCGGAGCTGCGTGCCTTCCATACAGTCGAGTGGAACCTAGATCCCGATCGCTTCGAGGCCGTCGTCGTCCGCTGGCTCACGGATACGGGGATCCTCGGCGGCGAGCTACCTGAGCGCGCTTAGCTGCGGTAACAGGAACCCCGCCGGCAGAGCGGCGTCGAAGTGCTGTTCGACACGCTCGATCATGCGCCTATCGCGCGGGCCAATCGTGACGCCTTCTTTCGCTTCAAGGTTATGGACTGCGATCACAAGCTGATAGGCGCGTTCGGCCGGGCTGGTCGCCAACCGGTTGATGTGGATCACGCGGTTTCGGCTTGCACGGGTACGCGGCAGGAGCATCGCCTGGAGGCGCCTCAACCGCCAGACCCTCAATCGCCACACCAGGCGCGGGACGTATTGCCGTTCGACAGCGATCAGCAGGAGCAGCCCCACGATGATGATTGAGGCTCCTGGGTAGAACAGCATGTAATACAGCGTGAAAGTTGCGTCCAGGACGCCCTTATTGCTCACTCCGAAGTACTGCAAAGTCATGAACGTTGCGTCATCGAACGCACCCAGCGCGAGCAGCGCAAGACCTGTATTGACGACCCGGATTGGGACGGTCTTGATGTGGCGCAGCGAGTAAGACATGTTCACGCAGATCGTGATGAGACAGAGAAAGTAGAGGTCTTCGTAGGCGAGCGTTGCCACTTGATCGATGTGGTGAACACCAAAGAGCGCGTCTGTTGGCTGACGATGCTGGATGAAGAAGAACGGGGCCCCCGTTGCCACCATCATCAATCCAAGAAGCCAGAGTGGCCACTTCCGGTATCCGTCATCGGTGTAGTCGCGAACGGCGTTCCGGAAAAACCACACACCTAAGACCGCGAACTCATCTTGGAGCAGGTTGGCGACGTTGGTCCCACCGAGCCAACCGTCGACGGTGCTTAGCGGAACTGCTGCGCCAACGCAGAAGAGTCCGAGACTGCCGAAGGCTGTCGCCAGCCAGGCTGACGATGCTTTCTTGTACCTCCGCAGGGTGGGGATCCGGACCACACTCACGACGGCGAACAAGACCAAGGCTGCCCCTGGGAGCCAGAGGTTGGTCATCCAAAGACCTCGGTCTGTACCGTCGGCGGACGAGTGCGGAGGTGCCTGGCGATCTCATACGCGATCGCCTCCGCCGTCTGCTCATTCGTGACGAGCTCCGGTTTATCGAACTCGAGACCGTTCGCATACGCGCGCTGGAACCCTTCGCGAATGCCCAGCGTGAAGACATCGTCGGCGGTGACGCTTTCGGAGAGCTTGCATCCCTGGTCACGCAACAGGATGTGACCGAACTCGTGGAAGATGTTATGCACCTGGTAGAGGATCGTGTGCTCAGCGCGGTAGTAGATCAGAACCCGGTCGCCGGCGTCCAGCAGGAGCCCTGTCACTTGCTTCCAGTTTCGGTCCGCGACGGGCCGGAGCTCGATCGGCTTCCCGTAAATTTCTTCCATCATTGCCAACAGCGACGGCCACGTCATGTTCGCATGAAGTGCGAGCGCGCTAACCAGGTCCCGAGCGTTGCGCTCGTAGTCGGTGCGCTTCTTGTCCACCCGCACTTGTGTCTACTCCTCGGCGCTCAGCTGTCGCTCGACTGCCAACCGCTCCAGGTCGGCCTTGATGGTGCGTGCGATCGCGGAGTACGTCTCCGGGGCGATTTCACCCAGTGATCGCGCCGCGACGCCCAGCAGCTGCTTCTGCCGCTTCTCGACAACGGCTGGCAGTGCATTGGTCACCCTCTCAGAGGCAACACTCGCCTTCAGATCCGCCAGGTATTCAGGCGCCTCTCCGAGAACTTGCGACAATGAGCCCAGCAGCTCGGGATCCTTCACCCAGTTACCCGTCCCCGAGATGATGAACCCCCATCGGGACCTGGACAACGTGATGCCGAACCGCGACTTCAGTTGGTCCGCGATTTCGACGAACGTCAGAGGATCGCCCGTCTCCAATTCATGGAGGTCCAGAAGCACGCCCACGCGATATGAGAGCTCCCTGCGATAAACCTGGGCACTGGGCAGGGGCATCCGGCGTAATCCTTCGCTACATCGTGGCCGGGCGAGGTGCTTCACCCATGACAGCACAGCATACCCGCGAAGTGCCACACGCTCATGGTTTGAATGAGGCATCAACTCATAACCATGATCATGATCGTGGGTATGATCAGTATCATGATTCGGATCGCGGGCGTGCTGATGCTCCCACTGGCCCTTGCTGGCTGCGTCAGTTGGGGCCAGGCCACAACCCCCCTAGCCCCAACTTCCGCACGCAGCTCCGCTGTGGCGGATCAGCCCGACGATGACCCGTCGGCGAAACCTGCGCCGGTCTGGGATCCGGCATCGCAGCTCGCCGCTAAGGAAATAGCCGCTGCCGCAGTGGCCAGCTTCGTCGACCACCATCGGAGCCAGAAGGCCTGGTTCGCCCAGCTCCAGCCTTACCTCAGCTTCGATGCGGCGCAGGCTTACGCAACTGTCAACCCAGCGAACGTGGTCGGCTCACGTGTGACCCCCAACCTGGCGCTGCAGCCGCCGACCAGCGTGTACCTCGGCACCGTGCTTGTCCCCACCGATGCCGGCCCGTACACCGTCTTGCTCCAGCGCACTGACGGCGCGAGCGGTTGGCTTGTGGAGAGGATCACACTGGGGACGGGTGGATGAAAGCCGTCGCCCTCATCAGCGGACTCCTACTGCTGCCGCTTGCGCTGATCTTCGCGATCATGCTCTCCAGCAGTAGCGCCCAAGCCAAGACCTGCGGGGGCACTCCTGCCACCGTCGAGGCAGCGAAGGTCCCTGACTCGGCCGCCGGCTACAACCAGGCGCAACTCCTCGAAGCTGCCGCGACCGTCGACGCCGGGGTCGCAGTCAACGCGCCGCCACAGGCGCAAACAATCGCCCTGGCCGTCGCAATCACCCAGACGAGCCTCACCAAGCCGTACACCGGCGCAGCCGCGTTTTACGGCGCACTGCTGGCCAGCAAGAACTGGCAATCGCTTGAGCCGAGCGTCGCAGCCAACCAGGTGCTCGGCGGCGCCGACCCCCACGCCTACGAAGCCGCATACGGTGACGCGAAGAAGATCATGACCGTCTTCGGAACCGGCACCGGGTCCTGCGTTTCCGGCCCCGCGGGCAGCGTCAACGACAACGGGTGGGCACGACCCGCTGCAGGACGCATTATCAACGGCTTCGGCCCCCGGGCGCCCATCTGCACCGCCTCGGGATGCTCCGGAGCCTTCCACTCTGGCGACGACCTCCCAGGAGCCCTCGGCACACCGATCTATGCAGCCGCCGCGGGAGTCGTCGTCGCCACCGGTCCCAACGGCAGCTACGGCAACTGGATCGTGCTCGATAACGGTGGCGGCATCGCGACCATCTACGCCCACATGTACGCCGACGGCATCTTTGTGCACGTTGGCCAACATGTCGACGCCGGACAAAATATCGCCAGCATCGGATGCGCAGGGGTCTGCACCGGCCCCCACCTCCACTTCGAAGTGCGAATCAACGGGAGACAGATCGACCCCGCACCGTTCATGAGACAGAGGGGGATCGACCTTGGCTAACACCACCGACATTGCAGCGGATTTTGAGGGTCCCCCGTCGCCGCCGGCGGGTGCGTGCAGGGCTCGCGCTCGTATTTGGTCGAGCCTGAATATCCTCGAATCAAAGACTCACGACACGCCTCGGCGCTTAGCGTTAATGACCCCGTTAAATCGGAATACTGAGGCCATGACCAAGGGTAGCAACGCAGGCGTCAAGCGCAATCGTCGTCCCACAGGCATCAAACCAGTCGAGAGAAAGATTCGGCTCGACCCCGACACTGCGGCGGCACTGGCAACCGCCTGTGAGGCGTCCGGGCAACTGTCAATGTCCCTGTATCTCGAGCGGCTCATAGGCCAGCTCTCAACCGACCTGGGAGCACTACCTGTGCTCTCCCCCACGCTCGATGGCACGGAGGTTCACACGAAACGCGCCGCTTAACGAGAAGAGGCCCGCCACTTGCGTGGCGGGCCATCCGAAGTATTGCAGTTCAAGCCCTCACGCTTGCCGGCTCCGAGGTTCGAACTGAGGAAGATCAATCAACCCTGACGGGAGGTTTCTCTATGTCTTGCAGCTTATTGCTCTCACCGCGGCTTTCGCCAGCAGTTCTGTTCGGCGTGTCGCACGGTACTGCAGAGACCGCAGGGGCGTCGCGCGACTTTCGCGTCGCGATTTCGGCACAGTTTGGCCACCATTTTTTGGTGGTACCCCATGACTTCCCCATGAAGCTGAGTACCGACAGCGGTACTCAGCTGGCCAATGGGGCTCACTCTCAATCTGAGGAGAAGCCGATCACAGCCGCTTAACAAGAGAAGGCCCGTCGCAAGCGACGGGCCGAAGTCTCACAGCCTCACACCTGGAAAGTTTGGCGACTGAAGGTGTTTGGCCGATTTGGTAAAAGACCGGAAGAGATCCGGGCCTTTGTTGTACCCACATTCCGAGGAAGGTGTTGCGTTGATAGTAACCGATCTGCACAGATACGACCTCGTTCCGCGCACCAAAACGGCCGGCGTGTCGCTGCCTTTGGAGGCGGCGTGGGAGCTGACTCGGCGCATTAGCCCACGTGACGAGGTTCGCGTGATGGTCCGTGAAGCCGATGGCCAACTTCATGCGAACGCTTACCCTCGCCTGTACCGGCTCGGCCCGACGGCACCTGCCGCACCGTGGTGTATTCGCCTAGCCGATACACATGGGCAGTTTCGCCTGCTGTGCTTCGACTTCGACGCCAAGGACGGCGACGATGCTGCAGAGCGCGCGTTGGATGACTGCGAGGCGCTCTCCAAGATTCTGGGCGGTCTTTCGATCGCCCACGTTGTCTGCCAGTCCTCTTCCGGCGGCGGCCGTCACTTGTGGGTGGGGATTCGCGGGACCGCGGCCGGCGACATCATTGGTCGGCTGGCAACGGCTGCTCGGGCGAACTACCGCACGCTTGACCATGGAATGCTCCTGAACCCGAGGGAAGGGGCTGCCCGGCCTCCCGGGGCCCCTCACCGGGACGGGAGTGCGTCCAGGATCCTCCGCGGTCGGATCGAGTCACTGACCGACCCGACCACCACTGTCGAAGACATCTCGCACGCGATTGCGGCGCTCGTCAGTGCAGCGCCCGCGATCCGGGCCGAGGACAGTGCCCCGTCCGGTCCGGTCGATGCATCTCACACGGCCCACCGGCGCCTCAGTAGGGCCGGGGAAGCCCATATGGGAACCATTCGCGGCGGTAGCAACCCCAGCTGGACCGGTTTCATGTGCCTGCTGGCCGCCGCGTCCGCAGGGTGGGCACTGCGCGACGTCGAACATGCCGTACGGACCGCGCCCGGGATGGAGCATTACCGCACCAAAAACACCGGCCGCGGGCCCCGCCGCCCACGTACCACTGCGGAGGCCGCCAACCGGCTCGAGCGGCAATGGGCCAAGGCCCAAGAAGTCGCCACCCTCCACAGTGTGCTGCCGCCGACACGAGAACCACGGGACCTCAGTGAGCTGGAGGGAATCGTCACCGACGTCGATGACCTGCTGCAGCGTTTCCGGGTGAACGCCGGCCGCTGGGGCAACACCGAGGCTGCTCTCTCCCAGCGCACCATCCTCACCGCGCTCGCCTACCTCACCCTCCACACCGGGAAGCGCACTGTGGCGGCCTCAATCCGTGACCTGGCGCTGCTGTCGGGCCTCGGCCGCACAACAGCCGCCACGGCCCTCCACACGCTCAGGGCGGCTGGGTTCATCGAACCGGTCCGCAGCCACGACGGCGCCAACGCCGCCGAATGGAAGCTAACCCCGCACTTTTCCACAGCCTCTGACACGGTCCGGTCACAACCACTTAAGAACCCCCGCCCCCCGACCGAACTGTTCACTCTCAGGGCTGCTTTGGTGGATTCTCTGGAGGCGCAACTCACCGACCAACGGCACGACCTATTCACCCGGGCGGGCCTGGGGCATCTGGCCGGCCAGATCTACGCGTTCCTGAAGAATGGTGAGTCGGTGATGCCGGAATCTGCGGCACAGCTGCTGGGTGTCTCTATACGGCATGCCATCACGGTGCTGAGCAGGCTGAGAC
>JALYHS010000178.1 GCA_030776385.1 Actinomycetota bacterium | reverse complement strand
GAGCATCCTCTCCAACGCGGTCATCCCGTTCGTCGCCATCGTCGTCGCCGGAATCGTCGGCGCCGCGATCGGCCGCGGGGCGACCGGCCGACTGGTCGCACAACGCGATCACGAGACGCGTGCCGCCGCTGTCGCGGCGCTCGTCGCCGCCGGGCAAGGCGCCGCGAGCTGGCACGGTCAGGCTCCGGCCTCCAAGGAGCACGCGGAACGCCTGGCCAGTCAGGCCGACGTCAGTGTGCGCCTCCTCCCGATCTCCGGTGCCGGCCTGGCCGCAGACTGGGCTTCCCATCAGTTGCGCGAGATGCGCACCAACTCGGTGAGCTACAGCTACCAGGCCGAGCAGACGCTCGACGAGTACCGCGACCGCCTGGTCGAGTGGCTGCACAAGCCGAACCGCGCGAAGAAGCTGTTCGCCGCCGACGTCGACCGCTGGCGATACTCCGAAAGCGCGGTCGATCCTGTGGTGCTCGAGCAACAGCGCTGGGCCGAGGAGCAGTACTCAGCGGTCAACCACGAGCAGATCGAGCACTCCCCCGAGGTGCCGTTGACGGCCCCGACCGCGATCCTGTCCGAGGCGAAGACCGCTCGCTGAACATCCGGTCGACCCTGGCGACAGCTGAATCCGGCGACTAACGTCAGCCGCATGACCGTGTCCGTGCGCCCGATGACCGAGGCCGAGTTCGACGCCTGGAGCGCCGCGTCAGTGGCGGGGTACGCGGAGGACATCGCGACCGCGTCCGGCATGCCCGAGTCGGATGCACGGGCCCAAGCCGAGCAGCAGTGGGCCGAGTATCTTCCCGAAGGCCGGACAACGCCGGGTACGTGGATCATGCGAGTGCTCGACGGTGAGAGCCCGGTCGGTTCGCTGTGGCTCGGCCCGCATCCGCGGCGCCCGAATCTGGCGTACGTCTACGACATCGTGATCGACGACGTCGCGCAGGGACGTGGCCTGGGCCGTGCCGCGATGCTCGCCGCCGAGGACGTCGTTCGCGACGCCGGATTCCGCGGCATCGGCCTGAACGTATTCGGCTTCAACGAGCGTGCACGCCGGCTCTACGACTCGCTCGGCTACTCGGTCGTGTCGACGTCGATGATGAAGGAGTTCGACTGATCCGTCACCTCCCTCGCGAACCATCGAGATGAGGAAGCGACTCGATCGGTCGCCCTAGACTCGTCTGCGAGCCGATTCGGGCCGATCCCCCCGTAGCTCAGTGGATAGAGCATCCGGTTTCTACCCGGCTGGTCGGGAGTTCGAATCTCTCCGGGGGGACCTCAGCGATCAGAGCGCCTTGGCGAGGGCCGTGAGCACCTGCGGAAGCGTGGGAACGCCCTCGGCCCGGAACACTTCGGTGCCGTCCGCCGAACGCACGATCACAGTGGGGGTCACGCGGATGCCGTCCACCTCGGCCTGCGCCTCGAACGCCACGACATCGCGCTCGACGAGCTGAGCGGCGGGCACGAGTCGTGCCGCATCCGCCAGAACGGCCCGGGTCAGGTGGCACGGCTCGCAGAACGCGGAGGTGTAGAGGTCGACGATCACGCCAGACACAACCTCGGCTCCGAGCGGGTGATTCCCGGACCTGGCGAGATGCATAACAAAGGTATATAGTTTTCATTGTGAAACGTAACGATGTTCTCGAAAGCCTTGTCGTCTCTTCCACCCGACTGGTGCGACTCGCCGCGCAGACCACCGGCAGCCACACCCCCTCCGCCGTCTGGCGCACGCTCGGCATCCTGGAGAGCGACGGCCCCATGCGCGTGGGCGAACTCGCGGCCGCGAGCCGCGTCACCCAGCCGGGAATGACCCGGGTGCTGGCGACGATGGTCGAGGAGGAACTCGTGTCAAGGATCGCGGATGTCGTCGACTCCCGCGCCTGGCTCATCCGTATCACGCCGAAGGGATCCGCGGAACTCGACGCCTGGCGCGAGCAGTTGGGCACGGCGCTCCTCCCCTGGTTCCACAACCTCGACGAGGGCGAGTGGGCGATCCTGGAGCGTGCCGCCGAACTGATGACGACCCGTACCGCGAGCGATGCGGCGGTGTCCGCATGACCGCCCACGCGACTCGGGCGGCGCATGCGGGCCACGCCCCGAATGCCGGAGTCGAGAAGACCAGCATCTTCACGCAGCCCCGCACCGTCTGGGCCGTCGCCTTCGCCTGCGTCATCGCCTTCATGGGCATCGGCCTTGTCGACCCGATCCTGCCGGCCATCGCCAGCGAGTTGAGAGCCAGCCCGACCCAGACCGAGTACCTCTTCACCAGCTACCTGCTCGTCACCGGACTCATGATGCTGATCACGAGCTTCGTGTCCAGCCGCCTCGGTGCGCGGATGACGCTGCTCATCGGCCTCGGATTCATCGTCGTGTTCGCCCTGCTCGCCGCGTTGAGCGGCAGCGTCGAGGCGGTGATCGGATTCCGCGCCGGATGGGGTCTCGGCAACGCGCTCTTCATCAGCACTGCCTTGGCGACTATCGTCGGCGCCGCGAGCGGCGGCAGCAGCGCGGCCATCATCCTGTACGAGGCGGCTCTCGGGCTCGGCATCGCCGTCGGACCACTGCTGGGCGGTCTGCTCGGCTCGATCAGCTGGCGCGGGCCGTTCTTCGGGGTGGCGACCCTGATGGCGATCGCATTCATCGCAATCCTGGTGCTTCTTCCGCGCGAGCCGAAGGGGACGGTCAGGGTCAGGACCAAGCTGTCCGCGCCGCTGAGCGCCCTCAAGACTCCGGCCCTGCTGGTTCTCGCGCTCGCCGCACTGTTCTACAACATCGGCTTCTTCACGCTGCTGGCGTACACGCCCTTTGCCCCCGGCCTGAAGGGGTTCACGGCGATCGGCCTGGGACTGACCTTCTTCGGCTGGGGAATCTCGGTCGCATTCACCAGCGTGGTCATCGCCCCTCTGCTGACGGCACAGCTGCGGCGCACCACCGTTCTGGCGATCGTCCTGCCTCTTCTCGCGCTCGACCTGGTTGTCGCGGGCATCTTCGTGAGCGTCACCGCCGCTCTCATCGCGTGTGTCGTCGTGGGCGGGCTGATGCTCGGCGTGCTCAACACCGTGCTCACCGAATCGGTCATGGAGGCGACAGATCTGCCGCGCTCGGTCGCGTCGTCGTCGTACTCCGCGGTGCGCTTCCTCGGCGGGGCCGCAGCTCCGCCGCTCGCGACGGCGATCGCCGCCATCGCGACCCCTGCCGTCCCGTTCTTCGTGGCGGGGGCATCGGTGCTCATCGCCGCTGTGCTGATCGTTGCGGGCCGGCGCGTGCTCACCCGGATCAACGGTGAGGCGGAGTCGCCCGACGTCGAGGCCGTGGCGATCGGGGTTGGCGAGGCCGCGTGAGTCGGGCGGCCTGTCGTCGGCCGCGGGTAGGCTAAACCACGTGTCTGCTC
>JALYHS010000177.1 GCA_030776385.1 Actinomycetota bacterium | reverse complement strand
GGATTACCCGGAGCAGTCGTGACGGGTGGTGCCGGCGGAACGTACCCCGCGGGCGCATATTCCCCGTACTGGGGCACCGACGGCCGGTCGGGTGCGGGCGGTGCGGGCGGTGCGGGCGGGACTGGGGGTGCTGTCGGCGGCACCGGTGGGACCGGCGGCGCCACGGGCGGATCGAACGGACGCGGTTCTGAGTTCTGCTCCGACATGGCTTCCAGCCTAACCTGCGCCGTCCAGGCCCTCTGCGCCCGAACCCTAGACTGAAATCCGATCAAGGAGAACCACATCATGACAGAACGCGTCGTCCTCGCCTACTCGGGCGGACTCGACACCTCGGTCGGCATCGGCTGGCTGAAGGACGCCACCGGAAAAGACGTCGTTGCCCTCGCGGTCGACGTCGGCCAGGGGGGTGAGGACATGGATGACATCCGTCAGCGCGCCCTCGACTGCGGCGCCGTCGAGGCGATCGTCGTCGATGCCAAGGACGAGTTCGCCAACGACTTCCTGATGCCGGCACTCAAGGCGAACGCGCTCTACCAGAAGCGCTATCCGCTGGTCTCGGCACTCAGCCGGCCGGTCATCGCGCGCCACCTGGCCCGCGTCGCGCGCGAACTTGGTGCCGACTCCGTCGCGCACGGATGCACCGGTAAGGGCAACGACCAGGTGCGCTTCGAGGCCGCCGTTGCCGCGCTCGCCCCCGAGCTGACGAGCATCGCGCCGATCCGCGATCTCGCACTGACTCGCGACAAGGCGATCATCTACGCCGAGGAGCACGGCCTGCCGATCAAGCAGTCCAAGAAGAACCCGTACTCGATCGACAAGAACGTCTGGGGCCGCGCTGTCGAGACCGGCTTCCTCGAGGACCCGTGGAACGCCCCCATCGAGGACCTCTACGAATACACCCAGGATCCCGACCACGACGGCCCGGCGGACGAGGTCACCATCACCTTCACCGAGGGCATCCCGACGGCGCTCGACGGTGTCCCCGTCACCCCGCTGCAGGCCGTCGAGCAGCTGAACATCCTCGCTGGCAAGCACGGAGTCGGACGCATCGACATCGTCGAGGACCGCCTGGTCGGTATCAAGAGCCGTGAGGTCTACGAGGCTCCGGCCGCGCTCGCGCTGATCGCCGCCCACGAGGAGCTCGAGAACCTCACGCTCGAGCGCGACGTCAACCGCTTCAAGCGCGGCGTGGAGGCCGAGTGGTCGACGCTGGTCTACGAGGGCCTCTGGTATTCCGGCCTCAAACGCAGCCTCGACGTCTTCATCGACCACACGCAGGAGATGGTCTCCGGCGACATCCGGATGACCTTGCAGGGGGGCCGCGCGGTCGTCACCGGCCGACAGAGCCCGAAAAGCCTGTACGACTTCGACTTGGCCACGTACGATACCGGCGACACCTTCGACCAGTCGCACGCCAAGGGGTTCATCGAGATCTGGTCGCTGCCGTCGAAGATCAGCGCGCAGCGCGATCTGGCGCAGTAGCGCTGATCGAGGCGTTGCGGTGATCGAGTTCGCGGTGATCGAGCTTGCGGTGATCGAGCTTGCGGTGATCGAGCTTGCGGTGATCGAGCCTGCGGTGATCGAGCCTGCGGTGATCGAGCCTGTCGAGATCGGTGGATGACATGGCTGAGTCCGAGCAGAAGGCGGGCGGCGGTTCCCTGTGGGGTGGCCGTTTCGCCGACGGCCCCGCGCCCGAGCTCGTTGCGCTGAGCCGTTCCACGCATTTCGACTGGCAGTTGGCACCGTACGACCTGGCAGGCTCGCGAGCGCACGCGCGGGCACTCGCGCTGGCGGGGTACCTCGACGCCGACGAGTTGGCACGCATGATCGCCGGGCTCGATCGGCTCGAGTCCGGCTGGCGTGACGGATCGATTGTCGCTCTCGACTCCGACGAGGACGTGCACTTCGCCCTCGAGCGCGAACTCGTCGCTGCAGTCGGGCCCGAGCTAGGCGGCAAGCTTCGCGCGGGTCGCAGTCGCAATGACCAGATCGCCACCCTGATCCGGCTGTATCTGCTGGACCACGCGGCCACGATCTCGGGCCAGACGGTGCAGCTGATCGACGCGATCGCCGCGCAGGCGAGCGCGCATCCGGATGCCGTCATGCCCGGTCGCACGCACATGCAGCACGCGCAACCGATCCTGCTTGCGCACCATCTGCTTGCGCACGCCTGGCCCCTCATCCGCGACCTGGAGCGGCTGCGCGACTGGCGCGTCCGGGCCACGGCCTCTCCGTACGGGGCGGGTGCTCTGGCGGGCGGCTCGCTCGGCCTCGATCCGGATGGCGTCGCAGCCGAACTCGGTCTCGGTGCGCCCATGCCCAACTCGATCGACGCCACCGCAAGTCGCGATGTCGTGGCGGAGTTCGCCTACATCACTGCGCAACTCGGCATCGACGTGTCGCGCTTCGCCGAGGACATCATCATCTGGAACACCCGCGAGTTCGGCTTCGTGCGGCTTGCCGATGCGTACTCGACCGGGTCGTCGATCATGCCCCAGAAGAAGAATCCTGATATCGCAGAGCTCGCACGGGGCAAGTCGGGTCGCCTGATCGGCAACCTGACCGGCCTGCTGGCGACGCTGAAAGGCCTGCCGCTCGCCTACAATCGCGATCTGCAGGAGGACAAGGAGCCAGTCTTCGACTCGGTGACCACCCTCGAGGTGCTCCTTCCCGCCTTTGCGGGGATGATCTCGACCCTGACCTTCGACGAGGCGCGCATGGCAGAGCTCGCCCCGCAGGGCTTCTCGCTTGCCACGGATGTCGCCGACTGGCTGGTACGCCAGAACGTCCCGTTCCGCGAGGCCCACGAGATCGCTGGCGAGCTGGTGCAGTTCTGTGAGACGAAGGGTCTCGAACTCGACAAGCCGACGGACGCCGACTACGCCGCGATCGACCCGCGCCTGACCGGGGAGGTACGTTCCGTACTCACGGTCGCCGGCTCGATCGCAAGCCGCACCGGAACCGGCGGAACCGCGCCTGTTCGCGTCGCCGAACAGCTCGCCGCGCTGACGGCGGCCGTCCGAGCGGCGCTGTCGTGACACGCTGTTCTGACAACATGTCCTTTTCGAGGAGAGTTCGATGACCCTGTCCGGCAACAATAAGCGAGCACGCGGCGAGCAGATCAAGCAGGAGTACGTCGAACGCCAGGGCAAGTTCGCGAAGCGCTTCCCGTGGCTGATGCCGTCCATCATCACTCTCGCGGTCATCGTCGTCGTGGCGGGTATCGCGATCGCCGCCGTCCTCGGGAAGTTGTTCTGAGCGATCTGCCGTCGCTGCTGAGCGGGTCGTCGGTCGACGTCGCTCCGCAGCTGCTCGGCGGACTCCTCCACGGTCGCGGCGTGACCGTTCGGCTGACCGAGCTCGAGGCCTACGCGGGCGAGACCGATCCGGGTTCGCATGCGTTCCGCGGCCCGACTCCCCGTACGCGCATCATGTTCGGCGCACCCGGCTCGTTGTACGTGTATTTCAGCTACGGGATGCACGTCTGTGCAAACGTGGTGTGCTCGCCCGCGGGTGAGGCGTCTGCGGTGCTGCTGCGCGCGGGGGAGGTCGTCGACGGGCTGGAACTCGCGCGCTCCCGCCGAACGACGAGCAGATCTGATGTCGACCTTGCTCGCGGTCCCGCGCGCCTCTGCGTGGCGCTGGGCATCACGCTGGCCGATGACGGGGACGAATTGGTGAGCGGCCCGATCCGACTCGAATTGCCGACCCGCGCCGCGCCGGCCGTGGCGCGCGGTCCGCGCACCGGGGTGTCGGGAGTAGGAGGCTCGGACGCGTATCCGTGGCGGTTCTGGATCCCGGGAGACCCGACAGTCTCGCCGTACAAGGCGAGTGCGCGACGAACGGGGGCTCGGCACCCTAGCCCAGTGACCCGCCCGGCAGCACGATGATCGCGCCGCACGCGACCGCCCAGAGAAAGCTCGTGAGCGTGCCGATGATGAACCGCTCCCGCGCTTCGGCGTTGTCGAGTTCCGAGAACCGACCGAGCCCTTTGATCGCGATGACAGCGGCCAGCACCTCGGGATGCCCGACGATGATCGCCGCGACGATCGCGGTCCGCTCCAGATAGCCGATCGCCGACCCGCCGCGGAGCACCTCCCGCGAGGTTCGCTCGCCCTTCTCCTTGACGAGGATGCCGCCGAACTCGCCATCCGTCTGCCCGCGTGTGGCCCTCTTCAGCACGATGGCGGTGAGCGGGCCGCCCGCGAACACGGCGAGGCCGGCGAAACTCAGCGCACTGAGCACGTTGAGGAAGTGCGCGGGTGCCGGGATCGTGATCTGGAACGCGATCATCAGCACTGCCAATGCCACCGGCAGCAGGGCGACGAGCCCGATCAGGGGCTCGTTGATCCGGCGCGACACGATCGAGACGACGAGAGCGCCGACGACCAACACGATGCTCACGATCCAGACAGTGAAGCTGATGACCCCCAAGATGACCATGACGTCGATCCTGCCTCAGACGGCCGTCGGCGGTGGAGCCGAACTCGCCGAACTGTCGTTCAGCAGCGTCGCCACTGCATCCTGAGCAGCCAGCTCGAGGCGCAACTGGGCGGACTGGCCGCGCAGACTGACGGCCTGCGGCGTGATTCCGAGCCGTTCGGCCGCCTGCTTCTGCGTGAACCCCGCGCTCAGCAGCTCGGCGAGTTCCCACCCTTCCGGCGTGCGGCGGCTCCGCAGCTGGAGCACCAGTTCGAGCAGGGGTTGAAGAGTGGCCGCATCCGGATGCCGCCCCTCCTCGACGGCGAGTGCGAAGCGCAGCGGCCGCTTCTTGGCTATCTCGACCGCGTGACGTGCGAGTTCGAAGGCGGATCCGGCGAGCGCCCGTGTCGACTCGGGCAGCGGGTACCTCACCTCGCCGATGGCCAGCCCGACGCTCCACTGCCCACGGCGCGTGAGGTGGAGCACCAGTTCGAGCGCGGTGCGCGCGTCGGAGGTGGCGACC
>JALYHS010000176.1 GCA_030776385.1 Actinomycetota bacterium | reverse complement strand
GAACGTGAACGGCGTGCGCGCCGCGTATCGCAAGGGAATGGGCGACTGGCTGGCCGCGCGAGACGTCGACATCCTCTGCCTGCAGGAGGTGCGGGCCGAGACCGACGACCTCACCGGGCTGCTCGGCGAGGAGTGGAGCGTGCTGCACGACTCCGCCACCGCCAAGGGGCGCGCAGGGGTCGCGATCGCCTCGCGCCTGCGTCATGGGCACCGGGGCGCCGAGATCCACCGCGTCGAGTTCGGCGCCCAGGACTTCGACAGCGCGGGTCGCTGGCTCGAGGCCGACTATGACGTGGACGGCACCATCGTGACCGTCGTCTCGGTGTACGTGCACAGCGGCGAGGCCGACACCCCGAAGCAGGTCGAGAAGTTCACGTTCCTCGACGCGATGGTCGCGCGGCTGTCCTCTCTCGCCGAACACAACCCCCTGGCCGTCATCATGGGCGACCTCAACGTCGGCCACCGCACGCTCGACATCAAGAACTGGAAGGGCAACGTGAAGCGCGCCGGCTTCCTGCCCGCCGAGCGTGCATACTTCGACCGCATCCTCGGTGCCGAGGGCGATGCCGACTACAACAACGGCGCCGGCCTCGGGTGGGTTGACCTCGGTCGCCGGTTCGCCGGCGAGGTGCCGGGGCCGTACACGTGGTGGTCCAACCGCGGACAGGCTTTCGACACCGACACCGGATGGCGCATCGACTACCAGCTCGCGACCCCGGCACTCGCGGCTCGCGCCCGGCACTACACGGTGGATCGCGCGGCGAGCTACGACGAGCGATGGTCCGACCACGCTCCCGTCGTCGTCGACTACGACATCTGACCTCTTGCCGGTCGAGGAGCGGCGATGCCCCGTATCGAGAACCGGGTGCGCCCATTCGGTTTCGATACGCTCGCTCCGCCGGCTACTCAACCAGCGAAACGCATGAAGGACACACCATGACCAAGCCCCGACTCTTCTCGGGCATGCAGCCGTCCGCCGACTCGCTGCACGCGGGCAACTACATCGGCGCCCTGCTGCAGTGGAAGCAGCTGCAGAGCGAGTACGACGCGATCTTCTGCGTCGTCGACCTCCACGCCATCACGGTGGCGCAGGATCCCGCCAAGCTGCGCGAGGCCACCCGTCGCACGGCGGCTCAGTACATCGCGGCCGGTGTCGACCCGGCGTCCTCCATCCTGTTCGTGCAGTCGCAGGTGCCAGCGCACGCCGAGGCGGCCTGGGTACTGAACACGATCACCGGCTTCGGCGAGGCGAGCCGGATGATCCAGTTCAAAGACAAGTCGGCCAAGCAGGGAACCGATTCGACCAGCGTCGGACTCTTCACATATCCGATCCTGCAGGCCGCCGACATCCTGCTCTACGACACCGAGATCGTGCCGGTCGGCGAGGATCAGCGGCAGCACATCGAGCTGACCCGCGACCTCGCCCAGCGATTCAACTCGCGGTTCGGCGAGACGTTCGTCGTGCCGGAGGCGCGCATCCCGAAGGAGGGCGCGAAGATCTACGACCTGCAGAACCCCGAGTCGAAGATGTCGAAGTCCGGCGAGAGCGAGAACGGGATCATCTGGGTGCTCGATGACCCGGCGGTCACCGCGAAGAAGATCAAGTCGGCCGTGACAGACACGGAACGCGACATCCGGTTCGACCCGGTCACCAAGCCCGGCGTCTCGAATCTGCTCACGCTGCTGTCGGTGCTCGGTGGTTCGTCGATCTCCGCGCTCGAGTCGGAGTTCGCCGGGCGTGGCTACGGTGACCTGAAGTCGGAGACCGCGGATGCCGCCGTCGCCGAGTTCGGCGCTGTGCGCGAGCGCACCCTCGAGCTGCTGGCCGACCCGGCCGAACTGGATCGCATCCTCACCGGCAACGCCGAACGCGCGGATGCCATCGCGAGCGAGACGCTGGCGCGGATCTACGACCGCGTCGGATTCCTTCCGCGGGTGCGGTAGCGGGCCATGGAACCGGTCAAGCTGCGGAGTTCGCGGCTGGTGCTGTCTACGCCGACGCTCGAGGATGTCGACGCCATCGTGCGGTACTGCCAGGATCCGCTGTTCGAGCGGTACCTGACGACGCCATGGCCCTATACGCGCGACGACGGGGTCGTCTTCGTGGAGCAATTCGTGCCCGACGGCTGGGCCGCGGACCGGGACTGCACCTGGGGTATCCGGTCGCCCGACGGGCGCCTCCTCGGGATGATCAGTTGGCGCATTCGCGGAGATGTGGGCTTCTGGATCGGTGCCGAGCACCGGCGCCGGGGGTACACCGTCGAAGCACTCGGTTCCGTTTGCGACTGGGTGTTTGCCGATCGCGGCGCCGACCATATCGACTGGGAGACGCTGCCGGGGAACTTCGCATCGGCGCATGTGGCCCGCGCGGCAGGGTTCCGCTTCACCGGCACGGCGCCGGTACTCGTTCCACGGCGGGACGGCTCCCACCCCGACAGCTGGCACGGTGAGCTGCGGCGCGAGGACGACCGCTCGATCAAGAAGGGATGGCCCCTGTGATCGCCGCCGCATGCCCGCATGTCAGCGTCGCGCTCTTCGACCTCGATGACACCCTGTTCGCGCATCGCCGCTCCGTGGAGCTCGGGCTGTTCGCGCACCGTACCGCCATTGGGGGCGACATCGCCGCTGCCGATCGCGCCTCCGAGTACTCCCGTTGGAGTGAGATCGAAGAGGTCGAGTACCACCGCTACCTCCGCGGCGAGCTCGAGTACCACGGCCAGCGCCGGTCGCGCGCCCGTGCCTTTGTCGCGCCGTTCGGCATCGAGCTGGCCTCCGACGCCGAAGCCGACTCCTGGTTCGAGGGCTACCGTCGGCAGTACGAGGCCAGCTGGACCCTGCACGTCGACACCCTCGCCTGCCTCGACGCGCTGGCGGACGGTCCGAATCCTCCGCGGATCGGCGTGATCACGAACGGCGACATCCACTTCCAGACCGCGAAGCTGCTCGGTACCGGGCTGCTGCCTCGTATCGAAAACGTCGTGGCGAGCAGCGAGGTGGGTATCGCGAAACCGGATGCCGCGATCTTCGCCCACGCGTGCGACGTCTTCGGCGTCGAGCCCGGTGACGCGGCCTACATCGGAGACCGGCTCGCCACGGACGCGCTCGGCGCCTCCGCCGCCGGGCTCCTCGGCGTGTGGCTCGATCGCCAGGGCGCCGCCACGGACGAGCAACTCGAGACCTGCCGCGCGGCGGGGGTTCCCGTCATCCGGAGCCTGGCGGAGGTGCCGCACCTGCTCGGCCGCTGACCGCGGCTGCCGGCTGCGCCACCCCGTTCGACGCCCTCCGTTCGACGCCCCGAGCTGTCCCTGTTCGTAATTCAGGTCAATCGCAACTTCGTCAGCCGCGCCAGCGCTCGCGCGGCCTTCGCACCTGAATTACGGACACGACGATGCGAGCGGACGGCACCGATGATCGCGAGCGCCACGGCTCGCTCAGTGAACACGACCTGCGCGTAACGGAAACGGAGCGGCGTTCGACCGGATGCGGCGACCGCGGCATCGCGGCGACGATCCCTCGGGGAGGTCGCGGCATCGTGAAACGCGTCACCGTCGGTTTCGACGGCGATCCAGTCCTCGATCATCACGTCCACGCCGCCAGCGCCCGTGACCCAGACCTGAGTTCTCACCCTGAAGCCCAACTCCTGTGCCAGGAATCGCACGAACGATTCGAGTCCGGACTCCGATGCAGAGTCGAGCCTGCCGAGAATCCACCGTCGCGGCAGAGGGGTCGCGGCCGAGATGCTCCGGATGTCTCGTGGTCGGATCTTCCCCAAGTGGAGCGCGCTGTCGAGCGCGGCGATCGCCGCTCGCGGCGGGAGGCATCCGATCGACTGAACGAGCGCGTCGAGAACGGACACATGATCGGTCGTCGCGCGGGCGGGCATGAGTAGCGGCACCCAATGGACGACGCACTCGGACTCGGGTCGCCGTGGCCCCGGCCCCGTCGGGTCACGAAGCCGCGCGGCGTTCGACGCGACGTGCACGTGAACGACTTCGCGATCCACCAGGATCCATATCCCGCGCAGTTCCAGCTCCGAAACGCACGCCAGGCGCCCCCCGACCCGCACGGCAGCTTGCACGCGCCCGTCGAGTTCGGGTCGGCCGTAGTGGCCCCGGCGGAGACGGATGAGGCGGCCTGCGTGCACGGCCGCGGCAATCTGGCGGACCGTCATGCCGCTGCGCAGAAGGTCGGTGCGGGTGAGCGAGGAGTCGGGATGCATGCACCGAGGGTGCGACGTTCTTCGAGGCCTGTCCGCCCATCGCCGATACCTGTGGATGGCCGTCCCCCGTTCGCAATTCAGGAGGAACAGTGGATATCGACCGAAACTGGCAGATTTTCCGCCGCGCAGCCTGAATTGCGAACAGCGTCGACGCGCACACCCGGCACCCTCAGAGCCCGGGAATAGCTCCCTCACAGGGCCGGTTGTAGAGTGTGAAACGAAGTACGTGCTCCGGGGTCGGTGAAAGTCCGAGCCGGCGGTGATAGTCCGCGAACTTCTCGTCGCCCGATGGTTGGGTGCAGTTGACGGGAGGCCGATCCGGTGAAATTCCGGAACCGACGGTTAAAGTCCGGATGGGAGGAAGCACGCGTTTCCGAACGCGCCGACAGGTGCGCGCGGAAACGATGCCACGCTCGGCAACCCCCGGAACCGTCTCGCCACGAGACTTGAGGACCGGATGAGCGACACCGCCGCGGCAGGCACCGCAGAGTTCGACGCGGCCATGCTCCGCGCGCTCGAGCTCGCCGCGCAGGGTCCCGTAACCGGCGGCAATCCCCAGGTCGGGTGCGTGCTGCTCGACGCCGCCGGGCGCACCGTCGCCGAGGGCTGGCACCACGGCGCGGGCACCCCGCACGCCGAGGTCGACGCCCTCTCGAAGCTCCAGAAGACCGCAGACGGCCGACCGGATGCCGCGGGCCTGACCGCCGTCGTCACCCTCGAGCCGTGCAACCACACCGGGCGCACGGGTCCGTGTTCGGTCGCCCTGCTGAACGCAGGAGTCGCGCGCGTGGTCTATGCGCTCGACGACCCAGGGCAGGAGTCCGGCGGGGGTGCCCAGCACCTCCGCGAGGGCGGCGTCGAGGTGATCGGCGGAGTGCTCGCGGCGGAGGCGAAAACGTTTCTGCACCGGTGGCTCACCGCGGAGAACCGCGGGTGGCCGTGGGTGACGGTGAAGTGGGCGTCGACGCTCGACGGGCGAGCCGCAGCATCCGACGGGACCAGCCAATGGATCACCGGCACCGCATCGCGCCAGCGTGTGCACGAGGAGCGCGCGGCCAGCGACGCGATCCTGGTCGGCATGGGCACGGTGCTCGCCGACGACCCGAGCCTCACCGCGCGGGGGGACGGCGGCGAGCTCATGCTGCACCAACCGACTCCCGTGGTCGTCGGCGAGCGCGAGGTTCCCGCGGGCGCGCGCCTGCGGCAGCATCCGGCCGGCGTAATCGAAACGCGCAGCATGATTGGACACAGCCGGGATCTCGCGGCGATCCTCGCCGATCTCTACGCCCGCGGACTGCGCCGCGTCTACGTGGAGGGCGGCCCCACCCTGGCGAGCGCGATCGTGGCCGCCGGCCTCGCCGACGAGTTCTCGATCTATCTCGCGCCCGTGCTGCTGGGCGGCGACAAGCTCGCGCTCGGTGACATCGGCATCCCGACCATTGGCCAGGCGCTCCGCCTGCGCCTCACCGCGATCGAGCAGCTCGGCGACGACCTGCACCTCAGTGCCGTTCCCGCAGCTCTGCCACATCCAGCAACTCCCGTACCC
>JALYHS010000175.1 GCA_030776385.1 Actinomycetota bacterium | reverse complement strand
GGTGAGCGCCGCGGACGCGGTGAAGGCGGCAGTCATGTGCGAGGACGCCGCGCGAACGGTGCACATCGCCCGACAGGCCGGTCCGCTGATCCCCCTCCCCCAGGACAAGATCGACAGCCTCTTCGCCCGGTACCAGAACGTGTACGGGCAGAGCAGCGACGTCCGCCGATGAGTGACGTGAGCGGTGTGAGCGGTGTGAGCAGCGCGGCCGGCGCAATCAGTGCGAGTGGCTCGGCGGGCGTTCTCGGCATCGAGTTCGGCTCGACCCGAATCAAGGCGTGCCTCGTCGCGGCGGACGATCCTTCGACGATCCTCGCCACCGGCTCGCACGACTGGGAGAACCAGCTCGTCGACGGCGTCTGGACGTACTCCCTCGACGACGCCTGGTCCGGCCTCCGCTCCGCGTACGCCGACCTCGCGGCGAACCTCGGCGAGGCCCCGAGCGAGCTCGCCGCCATCGGCGTCTCCGCGATGATGCACGGCTACCTCGCCTTCGACGACGCCGACGAGCTGCTCGTCCCGTTCCGCACCTGGCGCAACACCTCGACCGGCGCCGCCGCGGCCGAGCTCACCGGGCTCTTCGGCGTAAACATTCCGCTGCGCTGGTCGATCGCCCACCTGCAGCAGGCCGTGCGGGATGACGAACCGCACGTTCCGCGAATCCGGTACCTGACGACGCTGGCCGGCTACGTGCACGGGCGGCTCACCGGCCGACGCGTGCTCGGCGTCGGCGACGCGTCCGGCATGTTTCCCATCGATCCGGCGACGCGCGACTACGACGCCGACTTTCTCGCACGCTACGACGGGCTGGTCGAGGGAGGCACGCTTTCGGCGCCGCTGCGCGAACTGTTGCCCCGTGTGCTCCTGGCCGGAGAGTCGGCAGGCGAGTTGACCGCGGAGGGGGCGGCCCTTCTCGACCCGACGGGAACTCTGCGGCCCGGTGCCGCGCTCTGCCCGCCGGAGGGGGATGCCGGCACCGGCATGGTCGCCACGAATGCGATCGCTCCGCGCACCGGCAACGTCAGCGCGGGCACGAGCATCTTCGCGATGGTGGTGCTCGAGCGTCCTTTGCAGCACGCGCATCCCGAACTCGATGTCGTCACGACGCCGGCCGGCGATCCGGTGGCGATGGTCCACTGCAACAACGGGGCGAGCGAACTGGCCGCCTGGGCCGGGATGTTTCAGCGCTTCGCGGAGGCGACGGGGACTCCTCTCGACGCCGACACGGTCTACGACGCGCTCTTTCGTGAGGCGCTTCTGGCCGAGCCAGACGCCGGAGGTCTGCTCGCGTACAACCACCTCGCCGGCGAGCCGATCGCAGGACTCAGCGAGGGTCGACCGCTCTTCGTCAGGACGCCGGACAGCCGATTCACTCTGGCGAACGCGATGCGCGCCCAGCTATACGGCGTCTTCGGGACTCTCAGCCTTGGAATGCTCGTCCTCGACGACGAGGGGGTCGGGTTGGACCGGATGTATGCGCACGGCGGCATGTTCCGCACCGCCGGGGTCGCCCAGCGCTTCCTTGCTGCCGCGCTTGATGCACCGGTCGTGGTCTCCGAGACCGCGGCGGAGGGCGGCGCATGGGGGGTGGCCGTGCTGGCCGCCTTCGCGACATCCGGCACCGAACTCGAACTGGCGGGCTACCTCGATCTGCAGGTGTTCGCGGGGTCGCACCCCGTCACCGTTGACCCCGTTCCCGAAGATGTCGCGGGATTCGCCAACTACCTCGTCCGCTACCGCGCCGGACTCGACGTTGAGCGCACCGCTGTGACCGCACTCCCCTCCCCCTCCCCTGAAAGGACGAGCCGATGAGCCGCTCGATCATCCCCGACCTGTCGACGCGCGAGGTCTGGTTCCTCACCGGCAGCCAGGGACTCTACGGCGAGGAGACCCTGAAGCAGGTCGCCGAGCAGTCGCAGGAGGTCGCCCGGGTTCTCGGCGCGGCATCCCATGTCCCGGTCTCGATCGTCTGGAAGCCGGTGCTTACTGACAGCGCTGCCATCCGCCGCGCGATGCTCGACGCGAACGCGAATGACGACGTGATCGGTCTGATCGTCTGGATGCACACCTTCAGCCCCGCCAAGATGTGGATCGCCGGACTCGACGCGCTGCAGAAGCCGCTGCTCCACCTGCACACCCAGGCGAACGTGGCCCTGCCGTGGAGCGAGATCGATTTCGACTTCATGAACCTCAACCAGGCCGCGCACGGTGATCGGGAGTTCGGCTACATCGAGTCGCGGTTGAACATCCCGCGCACCACGGTCGTCGGACACGTCTCCGATCCGGCGGTCACCGCCCGCGTCGGCGGCTGGACCCGCGCCGCCGCCGGCCGCGCCGCGACCCGCAGCATGAAGCTCGCCCGTTTCGGAGACAACATGCGCTACGTCGCCGTCACCGAGGGCGACAAGACCGAGGCCGAGTTGCGTTTCGGCGTGCAGGTCAACACCTGGGGTGTCAACGACCTGGTGGATGCGGTGGCCGCCGCCTCCGAATCCTCTGTCGACGAGTTGATCGCCGAGTACCTCGACAGCTACGACGTCGTCGCCGAGCTGTTGCCCGGCGCCGCACGCCACGAGTCGCTCCGCGACGGCGCCCGGATCGAAGTGGGGCTGCGTACCTTCCTGGAGGCCGGAGACTTCTCCGCCTTCACCACCAGCTTCGAGGATCTCGGCGCCCTGAAGCAGCTCCCCGGCCTGGCCGTGCAGCGGCTCATGGCCGACGGCTACGGTTTCGGTGCCGAGGGCGACTGGAAAACGGCGGTGTTGGTGCGCACCGCAGCCGTCATGGGCGCGGGTCTGCCCGGGGGCGCGAGCCTCATGGAGGACTACACATACGACCTCACGCCCGGCAGTGAACTGATCCTCGGCGCTCATATGCTCGAAGTCAGCCCGACGCTGTCGTCCGCGCGGGCCAGACTCGAGATCCACCCGCTGGGGATCGGCGGCAAGGACGACCCCGTGCGCCTGGTCTTCACCGCGGATGCCGGCCCGGCCGTGGTGGTCGCCCTCAGCGATATGCGCGACCGCTTCCGTCTGGTGGCGAACGTCGTGGAGAATGTCGGGTTGCCCGAGCCGATGCCGAAGCTGCCGGTCGGTCGTGCCGTGTGGAAGCCGGCCCCGGACTTCCGCACCTCGGCGACCGCCTGGCTCACCGCAGGTGCCGCCCACCACACGGTGATGTCGACCCAGCTCGGCGTCGAGGTGTTCCGCGACTTCGCGGCGATGTCGGGAGTCGAGCTTCTCGTCATCGACGCGGACACCACCGTCGAAGGTTTCAGCCGAGAGGTGCGCTGGAACGCGGCCTACTGGCGGTTGGCGCAAGGGATCTGAGGGATAGTCCGCCGGCCCTCCTCGATCTTCCCCTTCATTTTCCGGCTGCGTTTCACGAAACGGCGGCCGCGCTGGTAGAGCCGTCACGTTGTGGACGTCACTTTCGTCTTGGCGTTGAGGGCGCGCTGAACCATTCGTGTTTTCGCCGGTGTGGCGATGGGTGTGCGGGTGGGGTCGAGTGATTCTGGTGGGGTGAGGGTGTAGTCGGCGCGGTCGCGGGTTACTCGCCAGCCGTTGTTGTGGGTGAGGAGGTGGTGGTGTTTGTAGAGGAGGATTCCGTCGGCGATGTCGGTGCGGCCG
>JALYHS010000174.1 GCA_030776385.1 Actinomycetota bacterium | reverse complement strand
TCGCTCTTCAGTGCTTTGTCGTCATCGGCGGAGTCATGCGCGTCATACCGGAGGCGGGGCTCACGACACCGTTTCTCGCAGCCGGCGGGTCCTCGCTCGTCGCCAACTGGATGATCGCCGCCGTGCTTCTCCGCATCTCCAACACCATCCGTAGCGGATCCAAGGCGGTGATCTGAGCACACCTCCTCGAAGACGCGCCGCGCGCGTGTTCTGCGGCGCCTGACCAGGGTCCGCCGCGCAGGCCGTCAGGCAGGATGTCGACGGCGCGAGCGTTCACTTGCGCGATCGCGCTGAGTCATCATCAACTTCTGAGCTGGGGGACTTCCCCTGATCGGGGAGCCCGCCGTACCGAGTCGGATGAAGGGAGGTTTCCGCAACGGATTCCCTCGTGTTGCCTATCACCGCCCGGGTGTCCCGCGGGATGGGAGCACCCGCCACGCTCAGCGAGGGGTGGGGGCCTCCGGAGTCGGGTGTCGCCGGCCGTCCAGCCCGGTGATCCGGCAGGGGACCTGGACGTCCTCCTCGAGATGGTAAGCCGCACAGACGCGGTGGTACCCGTCCGCGATCACCAAAAAGTGCGCTCGGTCCCGGCTGCCGCGAACCGGCAGCACCGGTGACAAACGTCTGCCCTTGGCGACCTGCTTCAGGTCCTTGCCAGGGACAGGTCGTCCCGAGGTAAGAGCGGGAGCCGTGCTGCCCGAAGGATGTCCTTCGCGCCGTGCGTGACGGTCGCGCCATCCTTGAGCTGAGCGACCAGCGCGGCCACCAAGGCCCGGGGAACCCATCAACGCCAGGAACGCGGCAGCGGCGGGGTAGTCGTGCGACGGGGTGCGGATTCCCACTTCGCGCGCGAGGTCTTGGCCATGCCGCAGTGTAAAGCGCGCGTACTTGCATGACTGCCCTCCGGCGCTCTGCATCTCGCCGAGCACATCGGTACCGCTTCACGCCGAGTCGATCCCGAGGGTGGGCCCAGCGATCCCGCATGACCGAGCGCCCCTGAGACACCGTTGCGATTTGGGATGGTCGCTCCACCTGGTTTGAGGTCAGGATTGCGTGGTGAGCGACATCAGCGCTGGTGCTTCGGAGCCGTCCCGGCGTGGAGTCGACG
Organism: Actinomycetota bacterium; assembly: GCA_030776385.1. Taxonomy (GTDB): domain Bacteria; phylum Actinomycetota; class Actinomycetes; order Actinomycetales; family Microbacteriaceae; genus Lysinimonas. The sequence continues at coordinate 8,705 of JALYHS010000174.1, read as the reverse complement.
CCCCGGGCTGGCTATCCGGAGGCAGGGACGAGTCTCGATGGTTCGCGTTCGGGGCGATCGCCGTCGCAGCAGCGGTGCAGCTCCTGCTTCCCGATCGGCTCTCGTTGGGTCCGGCGTGGCTGCTTCCTTGTGTTGAGGGGGCCATCGCAGTCGGCTTGCTGATCGCGGTACCCAACCGTCGCCGACAGGACAGCCCCCTGATCCGGCAAGCAGGCTTGCTGCTGGTCGCCGTCATGAGTATCGCAAACGGGTTCAGTGCCGCCTTGCTGATTCGGGGGCTGCTCGGCGGCCGACTGACCGGGGGTGCTGGCGAATTGCTCGCGAACGGCACCGGCGTGTACGTCACGAACATCATCGCGTTCGCGCTCTGGTACTGGGAATTGGATCGGGGCGGCCCCCTTGTCCGAGCCGTCGGTACCTACGTGCACCCGGATTTTCTGTTCCCCCAGATGTCTGCGCCCAATCTGGCTCGGCGCGATTGGCAGCCCACGTTCCTTGATTACCTGTATGTCAGCTTCACCAACGCGACGGCGTTCAGCCCCACCGACACAATGCCCCTGACCCGTTGGGCGAAGATGCTGATGCTCGTCCAGAGCGGCATCGCGTTGCTCACTGTCGCCCTGGTCATCGCACGAGCGGTCAACATCTTCAAGTAGACCGTCACCGGCGCGCACCGCCGTGCGGTCCGGCGTCGCACAATGAACGGGGTGATGGTGTTGGGGCGAAGGAAACCCGGGGGAAGTGGTAGCTCAGCGTGGCGCAGCATGCCGTGGCTGTGCCCCTCCCGCGGGGTGCGCCGACCTGCGGCAGATCGTGATCCGAGCCCTCAGGTTCTGAATGCACTTGCGCTGCTGCGCGACGGTAGGTCGAGGGCCGAGGTCGTGACCGTCACCGGCCTCCCGCTGGCATTCGTCTCACTCCTCGCTGAAGACCTCGACACTGCGCGGTGGTGGCACGGACCCGACTTCGCTTCGCTGGGAGCCACGCCGCCCAACCCCCGCGGCCGGCGCCGCACTGTCCTCGTGCTTTATCTCATCCTTGGAGGGCTCAACCTGGCCATGGCGGTGATCGCCTCAGTCGAACAGAACGCCACGCTGGCCGCAGTCGCGTTCGGCGTGGCTGTTCTGCTCATCCTGGATGCGCACCGCCGCGCGAAGCGCTTCCGGCGTAGCCGTTGACGGCGCCGTGGTCATCCCATCCCACTGACCCAGGGGCCCTTCGAGGGAGCACCTATCGACCTCAGTTCCTCGCCGATCTGCGCACCCGCGTCCGCTGACGCCGGCGAGGCGCATGAAGTGGCCGAGCATCACCTATTGAAGGTCTCGGTCGCGAATGAGCTCGTGAAGCTCTCGGAGCAGCACCACTCGTACGGCGTGTTCTTTGACGTCGAGTTCGTCGGCGCAGGTGACCACCTCCTGGGCAGACCGACTATCGCTGTCATTGCGTGCATCTTGCAGCCCGCTGTATCCGACCGCACGTCACGACCGCTGCCGCCCACCACGCGGCCCGGCGGCCCTTCGCCGTCGCGTGCCCGAGCACGCGTCGCGGTCGGGATCGAAACCTGAGCTGTCCTATTGCACTGCTTCGACTTGAAGGAAGGGGCAGCCCCGCCGCCTCGCCTCCTCAGGGCGCCAATCCTGTGATGACTGTCAATCGGCGGAGTCTGGGGGACGACCGACGAGTCAGCGACCGTCCCTGGTTCCGACGGTGTACTGGACGGTGTCTGAACTGGCGGCTGCGGACGGCCGGAGCAGACGGCTGATGCGATATTGTCCGCCGTGGTGCTTCCTGTCCGGACGGTGAGTTCGTGAGTGGACGCATGAGGTACCGCGCGGTCAGCGGTCCGGGATGAGAGGGGGTACACGGCGATGAGCGACAGCCATAGTCCGTGCTCCCCGTCTTCCCGCTGACGACCCGCACGGTTGGGTTCTGCTGGGCGACGGGGTTCTCCTGCGCCGGCGTGACTCTCGGAGACGCGCGGCAACAGTCCCGAGTTGATCGACTCCGCATCTTGCGGTGAGAAGAGCTGTGCCGATGACCACGACCCCCTCGACTCCGTCTCCGGAGTCGGCTGTGCTGGACTCCGCGCACGTCGGTGACATCCAGGGCGCGATGGGCACGATCCGTCTGGATGATTCGTCGTCCAGGCGGCCGCTGCCGGCACGGTTGAAGACCTTGCTGGCGATCGTGGGCCCAGGGCTGATCGTGATGGTCGGGGACAACGATGCCGGTGCGTTCAGCACCTACTCGCAGGCGGGACAGAACTACGGGACCACCCTGCTGTGGACGCTGCTGCTGCTGGTGCCGGTGCTGTACCTGAACCAGGAGATGGTGCTTCGCCTCGGTGCGGTGACTGGGGTGGGGCACGCCAGATTGATTCTGGAGCGCTTCGGTCGTTTCTGGGGCGCGTTCAGTGTGATCGACCTCTTCCTGCTGAACGCCTTGACGATAATCACGGAGTTCATCGGGATCAGCCTCGGGCTGGACTACCTGGGGATCCCGCGTGGTCCAGGCGTGGCGGTCGCGGCGCTGCTGGTGATCGGTTCGGCCAGCACCGGGTCGTTCCGACGGTTTGAGCGGGTGTGCCTCGTACTCGTCGCTGGGTCGCTGCTGCTGATCCCGATCTTTCTGATGGTGCATCCCCCGTTGGGGCAGGTAGGCCACGACTTCGTCGTGCCGAACCTTCCGGCTCACGCGCCGCTGTCGACGGTGATGCTGCTCATCATTGGGATCGTCGGGACGACGGTGGCGCCATGGCAACTGTTCTTCCAGCAGTCGTACGTGATCGACAAGCGCATAACGCCGCGGTTCATGAACTACGAGAAGGTCGACCTCTGGATCGGCATCGTGATCGTGATCGTGGGTGCTGGCGCGATGATTTCGTTCACGGCCGGCACCTTCGCGGGGCGCGCGGGCGCGGGGCAGTTTACCGACGCGTTGGGCGTGGCGGTCGGTCTCGGGAAGTACGTCGCCCCGATCGCCGGGGTGCTCTTCGCGATTGCCCTTATCGACGCGTCCATCATCGGGGCGGCCGCGGTGGGGCTGGCGACCTCGTACGCGCTCGGCGATGTGCTGGGGCTGAAGCACTCGCTGCACCGAAAGCCGAGCGAGGCGAAGGGCTTTTACGCCGTATTCGTTGCGCTGCTGGCGATCGCGGCCGTGATCGTGCTCATCCCGGGCAGCCCGCTGGGGCTCATCACCGTCGGCGTCCAGACGCTGGCAGGCGTGCTGCTGCCATCCGCTGCGGTGTTCCTGCTCCTGCTCTGCAACGACAAGGAGGTCCTGGGCCCCTGGACCAATGGGCCGAAGCGGAACGTCCTCACCTCCGCGGTGATCGCAGTGCTCGTCCTCCTGTCGATCGTCCTGACCGCCAGCGTGCTGTTTCCCGACATCAGCGGAGCCACAATCCTGGCGATCCTGATCGGTGGCGGGGTGCTCGCCCTGGTCGCCGGGGTGGGGGTTTTGTTGCTCCGCTTGCGGGGGCGAGGTTCGACGGGAAAGGAACCTCTCGACGTCGTCCATCGTGCGAACTGGCGGATGCCCCCATTGGCGCTGCTGAAGCGGCCTCCGCTGTCCCTCGCGCGACGTGTCGGTCTCGGGATCCTGCGCGGTTACCTCCTTCTCGCCATGATCTTGGTCGTGGTCCGTGTCATCCAGCTCGCCGTGACGCACTGACCGGCCCGACCCACTGATACGAGGAAGCCGACCGTGAACAGCACTGCCCCTGGTGAAGCGTCGACCCCAGACGAAACGCGTTACCTGTCCGATCTGCTCGGCCAGAATGTGCGCGACGGGACCGGAAAGGTGCTCGGGCGCGTTCGGGACCTGATCGTGCGACTGCGCGGCGAGGACTACCCGCTTCTCACCGCTCTCATCGTCGCGGTCGGATCCGAGTCGATCTACGTCCCCATCAGCGACGTGGTGGCCCTCGAGGCCGGCCAGGTGACACTGACCAGTGCCCGTCTCGATGTCCGTCCGTTCGCTCGTCGGGCCGGTGAGGTGCTGCTGAGCGCTGACGTCCTCGGCCATCGACTCATCGACGTGGAGAACACGGACTTCGTCCGAGCTCGGGACGTGCGCCTGCGTCGCGCCGACCGCGACTGGGTCGTTGTTGGACTCGACGTCCGTCGCCGCCGATGGTTCCCGAGCACCGACCGCAGTCGCATCAGCCGCGACTGGAAGTCGTTCGAGGCTCTCATTGGCCACGCACCGACCCTGCTGTTCCGGTCGTCGTTCGGCCGCATTCGCCGCTTCCGCCCGGCCGAGATAGCCGACCTGTTGGAGAACGCAACCCCGCCGGAGCAGACCGAGCTGCTCGCCCAGGTACACGACGATCCAGAACTGGAAGCCGATGTCTTCGAAGAGCTGGACGAAGACCGCCAGGCGCAGCTGCTGCGCACTCGCCCGATCGACGAAGTCGCCGGCGTGCTCGCTCGTATGCGTGCCGACGACGCCGCAGACGCAGTTGCGCAACTCCCTCAGGACCGCAGACAGCCTGTGCTCGATCTGCTCCCGCCTGGGCAGCGGACGAAGATCCTGACCCTGCTCGGCTACAACACCGCAACGGCCGGTGGGCTGATGACCCTCGAGTACCTCGCGCTACCCGAACGAGCGACCATCGATGACGCACTCGAACGCATCAAGACGTCGACCGGGCAGCAACCCGAAGCACTGACCACGATCTACATACTCGACGACGATGGCCACCTCAACGGCGGCCTCACGCTCGTCGAGGCGCTACAGCATGACCCTGCCACCGTCCTGGGTGACGTAGCGGGATCCGATCCTGTCCATGCGTTTCCCGGCGATGACATCGTGGACATCACGACCCGGATGGCGGACTTCAACCTGCTCACCCTGCCCGTCGTCGATGAGGAGCATCGACTCCTCGGAATCATTACCGTCGACGACGCGCTTGAAGCGGCGATCCCAGAAGACTGGCGTCGCCGCACCCGGCACACCCACACGAACGCGGTACCCGTCATGACGACCAGCATCGAGCTCCCACCGCCCGATAGGACCTCGAACGAGGACCCGCAGCGGTAGATCCGCCTTTTCCGCGTCGCCGAGGAGCCGCCCCGGTCCGCGGTCATCGAGGCAGCCACGCCGTCGGACAACGCCCGGGCGAGGGGTGTGACCGGGGAGCGATCATCGCGCCCAGCGAGCGACGCCTCCGCTAAGCGGGCGACTCTCGTCAGCACTGACGAAGCCGTCGTCACAGCTGGCTGATGAATGTGTAGACGACCATGGCGCTGACGAGAATGGCGAACATGCGCAGCCCCCACAGCGCTTTGCGAGTCCGGGGAGCGAGGTCGGCGGCGTCTACGGGCGCTGGCACGTCCGGGGTCATGCCGGAGTCCTTGCCCTCGGGTTGTGGTCGCCGCCCCGGTGTGTGGCCGCTGGTCGTCATGATCGTCCCTTGCGTCGTGGGCTAGGAAGGCAGGACGTGGATGGCCTGAAGAAAGCTCGCGATCCCGTAGGCACTTCCGCAAGCGCCGACAAAGACCACTGAGACGATCGCGAGCACGTTGGTTGAGCGGCGATTCGCGTACGGTCCCATCAGATGCCGGTCGTTGGCCAGCATGAGCAGGAACACGAGACTGACTGGCAGCAGCACCGTGGCGAGCACGTTCGCGTTCAACGCGATCGAAAGCAGGGGGGCGCCGGGGAGCAGGACCACCAGCCCCGCGGCCGCGGCGCTGAGAACATTCGTGGCGTAGAACAGGGCGCCCTGCCGGGGCGATGAGTTCATGCTTCTGGCCGCTCCGACGCATTCGGCTGCCGCGTAGGCGGTACTGGCCGAGATCGTGAGCACGGCCAGTACGCCGGCCTCGATTAGTCCGAGAGCGAAGATGAGGCCGATCGGCTGGCCGACAGTGCGGTCCAGTGCTGCGGGGAAGTCGGCCATCGCGAGTTGGGTGAGCCCTCCGCCGTGGCTGGTTGCAATCGCGGCTCCCACGATGAGTGCCGCGACACCGAAGATCGCCGCGAGGGTCGCACCCAGTCCGGTGTCGAGCCGCCCGTGTCGGATGTCCCTGCTTGTAAGGCCTTTGTCGACGGAGGTGGCCTGCTGGAAGAAGATCATCCACGGCGTGACGGTCGCCCCGATGGTGGATGCGAGCAGCAGCAGGATCGTTGTCGGGCTACCGGTCGGGAGCGGGAGAAAGTCGAGCGCTCCAACGAGTGCTCGCGGATCGGGCTTCACAAGTACAGCCGCGACGAGGAAAAGGCCGTTGAAGAGCGCGAGACCCAGCACGATCCGCTCCCAGCGCCGGTATCGGCGGGCGCTGAGGGACAGAACAGTCAGCAGGATGCCGAGGGCGACCGCGACGGGCGCTCCTAAGCCGAAGTACGCCAATCCGACCCGGATAACGACGAACTCGGCGATCAACGTGACCAGATTGGTCAGGATGAGGTCGATCGCACCGAACCATCCCCAGCCGCGCCCGTAGCGCAGCAGCACGAGCTCCCCGAAGCCGCGGTTGGTCACCGCGCCGACGCGCATGCACATCTCCTGACACACATAGGCCACCACGAACAGCACCGGGACAAACGGGACAAAGAAGCCGAGCCCGTACGCCGCACCGTCTGCGGCGTACGAGAGCATGCTCGGGCCGTCGTTCTCGCCCAGCATCGCCAGCAGACCAGGACCAATGAGCAGCCAGACAAGACGGCCGCGGCGCCCGCTGGACCGTGCGGCCTGGACCCGGTCGCGGTCTCCCGCCCGTGCCGCCTCGCCGTCGGCCAACCCGATAAGTCCGCCGCCCTTCGCGGCTGTCACGCCGACTCGCGAGCAGCAGAAGTGGCGCCGTTGGAGAGGATGGTTCCGCGGACCGCGTCGCAGATTGGGCTGCCGAGGGCGTGCATCTGCCCGTTCGCGCGCACCCAGCGAGGCCCTCCAAACGGCTCCTGCTTCTCGAGTTCGAGAACCGCCCCTGGCACGATGCCTAGCCCGGCGAGGTAGCGAAGTACTGCACTGTCCCGGTCTGAGACCCTCTCGACCCGAAAGACAGACCCCTCGGCTGCGGAGCCCAGGGGTACTCCGACCGATTCGTGGTGGGGGCCCTCCAGCGGTGGGATCGGATCACCATGCGGGTCAAATCTCGGGTGACCAAGCGCAGCGTCGATCCGTTCCTCCAGCCGGGAACTGACGGCATGCTCCAGGGCCTCTGCCTCGTCGTGTACCTCGTCCCAGGCCATCCCGAGTACCTCGGCGAGGAATGTCTCCATCAGCCGATGCCGTCGCACTACCCGGAGTGCAGTCTGTTCACCTTCCGAGGTGAGCCGCCAGCCAGCTGGTGAGCGCTCCAGGAGCAGTTCGCTCTCCAGGCGCTTCGCCATCGCTGACACCGAGGGCGAGGACAGCCCAAGCCACTCCGCGACCCGTCCAGCGGTCACCGTCTCGCCCTCGCTGGCCATCTTGTAGATGACCTTGAGGTAGTCCTCACGACGATCCACGCTGCCATAGTAGATGGATCTACAAAGATTTGGTGACAGGACTACCCCAATGTTGAGTTGGAGCTCGGCACCTCCGCGATCCGAACCGTTCCGAGGCGGGGTTGTCCTCCTGGCGTGAGATCGAGTCGGATCGAGTCCACGCGGGTTGGGGTTAGCGACGACAAGTCGGTCGATCGCGCGGACACGGCAATGCGGCGTCTCGAGCGGATCAAACGCCCCGGTCTCGTCGGCGATGGCTGGACTCTCAGGCACGATTCCATCTCGCGTTGATGCGGGAGTGTGCGGGTGGAGCGCGCCGGCGCCTGCCTTGTTGCCACCGGTGGGTGGCCTTTCGGCTGGTCTCTTGTCCCGCCTGCAGCGGGTGGGTCAGGGCGTCGCAACACCTGTCACGTGCTGGCAGCGCGGGCGTGGAATACCAGCGCGTCCTTTCCGCTGGGGTCGGACTCGAAGCCGCTGACACGGCGCTGCGGAGCGGCGTAATCACTCCCGCGCAACACGAAACGTTCTGGCACGCGGGTAGGAAAGACTTCGGCCAGTCGTGGTCGCGGGCGTCCAACCGCTTCAGCGCTCGGTCGAGGACGGTCTCCTCCCGGTCCGTCCGTGGCGACCCTCGCAGGATGGTAAGTGGGGCGGAGATCGTGGTGTGGTGGCGGCCGTGGGCGTCCTGCCCCGCCTGGACCGCGAGTTGCTCGTTCCGCTTCGCGGCTTGTTCGCTGGAGGCGATCGTCCGGTCGAGCTCGAGCAGCTTTGGGCTGCCGTGCTTGGGCCGGGGCCGCTTGAGCTGCGCGCACGAACAATCAGCCCACCGTGGCCGATGACTGCTCACTCGGTACCCGACTCGCGGCAGACCTCCGGCGGCTGCGCCTGCACCTGTAGGAACCCGCGACCTTCCGCGGGGCGCCGTGGACCGCGATCCGCGGGAACAGTTGTCATGCCGCCGATCGGTGTTGCACACCTCTTGGCCGGGCAGGGCCGGGCCGGCCCTGGCCCGCTTGGCGTGGCTGCCGATCACTTGGGCTCGGAGGCAATGACGGGGGGCGTTGACCCCCCTTTCGGGGGTGTTTCGGCTGGACAGGGGGTGTTTTGGCGTGTGTTTGGGCGGGTTGTGCCTAGGTTCACCGATGGGCGACCTATGGGCAGCCCAGAGCATCCGTTCCTTGGGTGCGTCGACGTCGCGGTCTGGCCGAGGTACGCGGGGTTGTGGCAGGAGCTCGGCAGGAGACACAGCATGTTCAACAAGGCATTCC
>JALYHS010000173.1 GCA_030776385.1 Actinomycetota bacterium | reverse complement strand
CCCTCGAGCTTCAGCACCCGATCGAGCAGGGTGCGGAACTCGAGGCGCTTGAACACGGTGCGCACCGCGTCCTCGTCGATCGGGCGCCGCACGAGATCGCCCGGGGCGACCGGCAGCTCGACATCGGTGAGCAGGCGGTTCAGACGCCGGTTGCGCTCCGCGTTGCCGCGCTGCTCGCGCAGGTTGTTCCCGACGACGCCCTTGATCTCGTCGACGTGCTCGAGCAGGTTCTCGAGCGAGCCGTACTGCGTGATCCACTTGACGGCGGTCTTCTCGCCGACCTTGTCGACCCCCGGCAGGTTGTCGCTGGTCTCGCCAACCAGGGCGGCGATCTCGGGATACTGCTCGGGTTCGATCCCGTATCGCTCGCGCACGGCATCCGAGTCGTAGCGCTTGAGCTCGGAGACCCCTCTCGCGTTCGGATAGAGCAGGGTCACGTCGTCGTCGACCAGCTGGATGGTGTCGCGGTCCCCGGACACGACAAGCACGTTGTAGCCGGCTTCCTTGCCCTGCAGTGAGAGGGTCGCGAGGATGTCGTCGGCCTCGAAGTCCTCCTTCGTGATCGTGACGATCTTCATGGCGTGCAGGGCCTCCTGCAGAAGCGGGATCTGGCCCTTGAACTCCGGCGGCGTCTCTCCGCGAGTGCCCTTGTAGTCCTCGTATTCGCGGTTCCGGAATGAGAACCGCGAGATGTCGAAGGCAACTCCGAGATGGGTCGGTTTCTCCTTCTGAAGGAGGAGGATCAGCATCGAGAGGAAGCCGTGGATGGCGTTCGTGTGCTGTCCGTCACGAGTCACGAAGCTGTCGATCGGCAGGGCGTAGAACGCTCGGAACGCGAGCGAATGGCCGTCGATGAGCAGAAGGGTAGGCTTTTCGGAGTCCGGCACGGGCTCAGCCTATCCGCCGCTTCCGACACCCCTCTTGAGACCTCAGCGGAGAGTCAGCGTGACGAAACTGCCCCCCGATCTCGACCCAGAACTGTACGCGCGGATCATGGAAACCGGTGGGGGTGGCCTCGCCACGAAGATGGAGATCGACTTCCTCGAACTTTCCGCCGAGTACTCGGTAGCCCGGATGCCGGTGGCCGGCAACACCCAGGTGGTCGGTCTGCTGCACGGCGGCGCGCATGTCGTGCTCGGCGAGTCTCTCGGCTCGATCTCGTCGGCGATCCACGGCGGCCCGTCGCGCTACGCGGTGGGAATCGAGATCAACGCGACCCACAGCCGCTCGGTGACGGAAGGCTGGGTCACGGGCACCTGCACGGCACTGGTGCTCGGACGCACCCTGTGCACGCATGAGATCGTCATGACCGACGAACAGGGGCGTCGGCTGTCGACGGTGCGCATGACGAACATGTTGCGGGATCTGCAGTAGTGGCTGTCCGTCCTGAGTGGATCGAGTACAGGCGGGGCGACGGCGAGCGACTGGGTTGGATGGTGCCCGACGGTGAGTTGTTCGCCGTGGTCGACCTCCTCGGTCGAACCCGGGCCGAAGGGCTGGACTGGCTGTCGGCTGAAGAATCGCTCGACGAACTCGGAATCGGCTACCTCGCCGAACCCTATGAGCTCTTGCTGGACGGCCAGTGGCGTCGAGTCCGGATTCGTGAGGTCTCCACTGAAGTCATTCGAGTGAGTCGTGAGGACTGGGGCGATATGACCGTCCCTCTTCTCGAGCACGTGTTGCCGTTCCCGAGTCCAGAGACGCTTCGCCCGCACGCCCGATGAACGACCGCTGAGCTATCTGGATCAGAACGGCGGCGGAATCGCCTGAGTGACCTCGTGGGTGGGACTGGTCCAGGTGATCGCGTCACTCGCTGTGCCGGCAGTGGGTTTCCAGCCGGCCACCGACTTCAATCGATGATGATGTCGACACAGATGCATGAGGTTGCTCGCATCGGTCATGCCGCCGTCTTGCCATTCCACGATGTGGTCGACGTCGCAGCGATCCGCTCGGCGGCCGCAGCCCGCGAAGCGGCAGGTGCGATCGCGATGTGTCAGCAGGCGCTTGAGGTCTGCCGGGACGCGATACAGCGTGCGGTCGAGTTCTAAGACCGCGCCCGTCACCGGATGAGTCAGGATGCGCTGAAATGACGTCGCTTCCGCTGCTAGCAGCCGGGCGGTGTCCGCATCGATCGGGCCGACGCCGTGCAAGATTCCGGGCTCGTCGCTCTGGTCCAGCAGAGTCATCACCGGCACGGTGACCGAGATCGAGACTCCGGTGACGGAGACGGCTGAGCCGACGCCCGACGCCAAACCCATCAGAAGCTCGCCCGCGACGTCAGCGCGCACCTGATCGAGCGTGCGGTCGTCTGAGCCCTGGATGCTGCGCGCCGCACCGTCGACCACGGCGAGAGCCCGATGTGCGGTGGCGCTGGTCAGGTAGACGCTGAGCCACGACATCCCATCGAGGTCGTCTTCGACCACCACCCGCCTCAGCGACGCAGCACGAAGGTGACGATCGGCGATTGCCTCGTGATGCACTCGCTCACGTGCCGCGCGAGCGACGGCGCGGAATCGAGCGGGAGCCAGCCGCGTCGCGGCGTCGACAACGAGATCTTCGAATGCGGTCCGTGACTCATCGGGCAGCGTGCCTAGAGTGTCGGCGATCACACGGGCGTTCGCGACCGAGACCTCACCCTCACGATATGCCGCCCACACCCGCCTGGCACCCGAGCGCAATCGGCGTGCGGCTTCGCCCCATCCGCGCACTGTATTCTCGGCGGTCGCAAGGCGTACGGCGAGATCCGCGGCCGCCGAGCGAACCGCATAGTCCCGACGTTCGGATTCGGAGAGCTGCGCACGCGCGTCGATGAACACCTCAGGGTGCTGCTCGGCGTCGCTCAGAACGTCGTCGACCGACATTTAGAGTTCGGCGGTCTGTCGGGTTGCGGCGACCGCAGCGAACTCGCTCCGCGCCATCCCCATCGCGACGCGGACCTCGGCGAACGCCGGGCTCGTCAACGTGAGCACCTCGGTTTCGTCGATCCCGTTCATATGTCAATTCGAGCAGGGGCCACCGACATGTGGGATGACGTGAAGAACGTCGAGTCGCGGGTGGAGATCTCGATACGCGTGGCTTCGCGGCGCTTCTCGATCTGAGCGCTGCGGACTCAACGCCCTGCGGGCAGTGAGTCCTTCGCGCTCACTTCTTCGCGGCCAACTGGTCGATGATCGCCTGCGCGACATCGTGCATGGTGAGGCGGCGATCCATGGACGCCTTCTGGATCCAGCGGAACGCCTCCGGCTCGCTGAGCCCCATCTTTTCGTTCAGCAGGCCCTTGGCACGGTCGACGAGCTTGCGGGTCTCGAAGCGCTCGACCATGTCGGCGACCTCGGCTTCGAGCGTCACGATCTGCTGGTAACGGCTGAGAGCGATCTCGATCGCCGGGAGAAGGTCGCTGGGCGTGAAGGGCTTCACGACGTACGCGAGAGCGCCCGCCTCGCTCGCGCGCTCCACGAGCTCCTTCTGGCTGAACGCGGTCAGGAGCACCACGGGGGCGATGTGGTTCTTGGCGAGTTGCTCGGCGGCGGAGATGCCGTCGAGGTGGGGCATCTTGACATCCATCACGACCAGATCGGGTCGCAGCTCGGTGGCCAGTGCGACGGCGGTCGCACCATCCGCAGCCTCGCCGACCACGTCGAAACCGTTGTCACGGAGGATCTCGACGATGTCCAGACGGATCAAGGACTCGTCCTCCGCGACGACCACGCGTCGCGGGGCGACCGGGGTGTCCTGCGCATCACTCACAGAGTGGAGCCTACGGTATCGTTCCAGATGCCGTGCCCGAGGGTGCGTGCGCCGAATTGGCGGAATGGCAGACGCGGGGCACTCAAAATGCTCTGTCCGTAAGGGCGTGTGGGTTCGAATCCCACATTCGGCACCGAGGTGGGCTCGGCGAACCGACTCAGGCGGCGGGCGTCCAGGTGACGGTGCCCGAGTCGTCCTTGACGGTGACCGTCAGGGCTTTCTGGGTGCCGTCGGCCAGTGTCTCGGTGCAGAGGAAGGTGCTCCCGCTCTGCGGCAGCGCGTCTGCGGGGCAGGCAGCCGCGGTCGCGGCCTGGCCGAAGTCCTTGGCCGCGCCGGCCACGAGCTCGTTCTGCACCTTGACGTGGAAGCCGACCGTGTTCGTGATGAGCGATGTCGTGTTGTTCACGTCGGTCGCGCTCGGGATGCCCAGGATCATCGGCAGGAGCGGGAGGATCGACAGCGCGCCGCCGACCCCGGAGAGCACGACGCCGAGCAGGGAGACGGCCAGGCCGTCGCCGGTGATCCGCGAGCGTCGGAACGCGGGGACCGCAACGATCAGGCCGAGGAGGGCCGGGATCAGCGGAAAGATCGTCGAGTAGCCGAACGCCATCGAGCCGAGATAGCCGGCGACGGAGACGAGGCCGACGACGGCGACGGCGAGGCCGGTGCGATTCTTCTCCACGGGCCGGATCGTGTTGCCCCACGGTTCCTCGTAGCTCGAGGTGAACGGGCTCGTGCCCTGCTCCGTGAAAGTGAATGCGTCGGCCCCGACCGCAACGGCCTGGCCGGCGGTCGAACCTCCTGACCAGACGGATTCCGCGCTGGGTGCGGCCGTCAGGTGATCGGTCCAGGCGCCGCCGCTCCACCACCGGTACGCCCGCGAATCAGTCGGGTCCGGGTACCACCCGGCCTGCGGTGTGATGATGTCGGTCATGCGTCCCCCTCGGGCGAGGTGCTCTGTGCACTCTCATGATCCTTCCCATATCGCGTGTCCCCCGCGACCCCTCAACCGGGTCTCCCCCGGACGGGGGAAAGGGAATACGCTGGCGCCAGAAACCCACGAGGAGGCGGGCCATGGCATCCGGAGCAGGCACGAAGGAAGACCCCTGGCAGCTCACGACTCCCCCGGGTTCGTCGAACTACACGATGTACCGCGAGGAGTCGACCGATCCCCCGTCGATCGTCTGCCAGGTCGGCTCGACCAAGCTCACCTATCAAGCGCGGGCCATCAACGACTTACACGTCTGGCTGATCGAACAGGGTGATTGGGTGCTTCTGGGGACGACGGACGAGGGCAAGGATCCCGCCGACGGCACCGTCGAGGCCTGGGGCCGCTCTGCGGACAACCCGGTCGGCGGCTGGTACGGGTTGCGCAAGGGCTACCGCGGCCGATTCGGCATGTACATGCCGCCGCTGCTCGAAGCCCTCGGGATGGCCGAACTGACTCACGACGCGCGGAACAACATGGTGCGAGCGCGCTGAGCTTCCGAGGAGGGGCCGTTGACGACCCCTCCTCGATCAGTCAGTCCGCGTGCTCCCCGCTCTCCCAGACCGGAGCGGCCGCGTTGATGGCGTCGCCGATCACGTGCACGCGGAGGTCGTTCGTCGAGCCGGGGATTCCGGGAGGGGATCCGGAGATCACCACCACCTTGTCCCCGATCTCGGCCAGCCCGGAGTCGATGAGCTTGCGGTCGACCTGCTGGTACATCGCGTCGGTGTGGGTGACTCGATCCACCAGGAACGACTCGATGCCCCAGGTGAGCGACATCCGGCGACGTATCGCCTCGTCGGGCGTGAAGGCCTTCATCGGGATCTTGAAGCGCAGTCGGGACATGCGTCGAGCCGAGTCGCCCGACTCGGTGAAGACGCAGACGTACTTGGCATCGACGAAGTCGGCGACCTCGGCGGCGGCCAGTGTGATCGCGCCGCCCTGCGTGCGCGGCTTCGTTCCGAGCGGAGGGATCCGCTCCAGGCCGTGATCTTCAGTCGACTTGACGATTCGGGCCATCGTGGCGACGGTGACCACCGGATACTCGCCGACGCTCGTCTCACCGGAGAGCATCACGGCATCCGCTCCGTCGAGCACGGCGTTCGCGACATCCGAGGTCTCGGCCCGGGTCGGAACCGGACTCGAGATCATCGACTCGAGCATCTGGGTGGCGACAATGACCGGCTTGGCCATGCGTCGGGCGAGTTCGACGGCGCGCTTCTGCACGATCGGAACGGCCTCGAGCGGCAACTCGACACCGAGGTCGCCGCGGGCGACCATGATCCCGTCGAAGGCGTCGATGATCTCCTCGAGGTGATCGACGGCCTGCGGCTTCTCGATCTTGGCGATGACGGGCACCTTGCGACCCTCCTCGGCCATGATCTCGAGCACTCTGTCGATGTCCTTCGCGTCGCGCACGAACGAGAGCGCGACGTAGTCGGCTCCGAGACGGAGCCCCCAGCGCAGATCCGCCTCATCCTTCTCCGACAGCGCGGGCACGTTGACCGCGACGCCGGGGAGGTTGATGCCCTTGTTGTTGGACACCGGCCCGGCCACGATCACCTCGGTACGCACGCGCACCCCGTCCGTGTCGAGCACCTTGACCTTTACCTTGCCGTCGTCGATCAGCAGGAAGTCGCCGGCGGCAACATCCTGGGGCAGCCCCTTGAACGTGGTGCCGACGAGCTCTTTGGTTCCGACGATGTCTTCGGTCGTGATCGTGAAGATGTCACCCACGGCGAGGTCGTACGGGCCGGCCTCGAACTTGCCGAGCCGGATCTTGGGACCCTGCAGGTCGACGAGCACCGCAACGGGGATTCCGGTGTCCGCTGCGGCCTTGCGCACGTTGGCGTAGACCTCGTCATGCACCTCGTAGCTGCCGTGGCTGAGGTTCATCCGCGCCACGTTGACTCCGGCCTCGATGATGGCGCGGATGTTCTCGTAGCTGGACGTCGCCGGCCCGAGGGTGGCGACGATCTTGGCTCGTCTCATGACTTCCTTCGTTGATATGCACTGCGTGGTGGTGGGGGAAGACGCGCCCGGTGGCAGAACGCGGCGTGTATCGAGTTGTGGGGGGCCTAGACCGCGAGGGCGCGATCGGTCGGGCGGATGGGGAACGGCAGCTGGGTCTCCCCCTCCAGGAAGCGGTCGACAGCGGATGCGGCGGCGCGCCCCTCGGCGATGGCCCAGACGATCAACGACTGGCCTCGTCCGGCATCTCCGGCCACGAAGACCCCGGATTCGCTCGTCATGTAGTCCTCATCGCGCGCGACGTTGCCGCGGCCGTCGAACGGGAGCTGCAGCTGGGCGTCGAGTGTCTCCAGCTCGGCCCCGGTGAAGCCCAGGGC
>JALYHS010000172.1 GCA_030776385.1 Actinomycetota bacterium | reverse complement strand
GGATCACCCAGCCGTTCTCCACGCCGGGCAGCAGCGCATCCTGCTGGGCCTTGCTGAACCGGTGGATCTCGTCGAGGAACAGCACCGTGGAGACCCCGTAGAGGTCACTGTTGGCCCGCGCGCCCTCCATGACCTCCCGCACGTCCTTGACGCCGGCGGTCACGGCGGAGAGTTCGACGAACTTACGACCCGAGCTGTGCGCAATCGCCTGCGCCAGGGTTGTCTTGCCGGTGCCGGGGGGACCCCAGAGAATGACGGACACCGATCCCGATGTCCCGCTCGCGTCGTTCGCCAGATTCACGAGGGGCGACCCCGGCTTCAGCAGGTGCGACTGCCCGGCCACCTCGTCGAGCGAGGTCGGACGCATCCGCACCGCCAGCGGAGTCGACCCGCTGCGGAGTCCGGCCTGGGGGGTCATGGGCACCAGCGTATGCGGCTCGTCCGACTAATGTTCTCCTGGCGGAAGAAGACCCACCGCGACAACGGGAGTACGGCCTTGGCATCGAAGAACCAGGAGCGCGCGGCGCGCGAAGCACGCGAGCGGCTCAAGGCGTACAACGCCAGGCAAGAGGTGCACGCGCACGCGACCAAGCGGCGATTCCGTGACAACCTCATCGCGATCATCGGTGTGGTCGTCGTCGCCGGACTTGCCGCCGCCACCCAGATCTTCTACTTCCAGGCCGGTCCCGGCGCCGTGAAGGCCACCAGTTCGGCGTCCGCATCCGCGAGCCCCTCGGCGTCCGCATCGGCGCAGGCCAACGTGGGAGCGCCCGCCCCCAGCCTGGCAGCCGCACGCACCTGGACCGGCACACTGACCCTCAACAAGGTCGCCCTCGGGGTCTCCCTCGACGGCGCCGCAGCACCGCAAGCCGTGTCCGGCATCATCCAGGACGTCAACAAGGGGTACTACCCCGGCAAGACCTGCCATCGTCTAGCTCAGAGCACCGGATTCGGGATCCTCCAATGCGGCTCCCTCGACGGCACCGGCGCAGCTGACCCGGCGTTCTCGTACGGTCCGGTCGAGAATGCGCCCAAAGACAACATCTACAAAGCGGGCACCATCGCGATGGCGCGTGCGGGCGGAAACGGCTACAGCAACGGTCACCAGTTCTTCATCGCCTTCGTCGACTCGACGATCCCGGCCGATGCCGCGGGCGGCTACACCGTCGTCGGCACCGTCACCAGCGGCCTCGCCGAGTTGAAGAGCAGCATCATCGCCGGCGGGATCACGCCCGGCAGCAGCGGGAGCGCGACTGACGGATCGCCGACCATTCCCACCACGATCACCGCGTTCACGCTGAAGTAGTTGGCCACCGTTTTCGGCCTCAGAACCGTGCAATAGGCTGGAAGCCGTTCGGCGAGAGACCGTCGAACTCGATGACGAGGTTGGCAGAAGTGGCGACAGACGATCAGACCCCGTGGGGTCGCGTCGACGAAGACGGCACCGTGTACGTACGCGAGGCGGAGGGCGAACGTGCCGTCGGCCAGTACCCGGACGCGACGCCGGAAGAGGCGCTCGCCTACTTCGAGCGCAAGTTCGTGGAACTCGCGGGTCAGGTCTCACTGCTCGAGCAGCGGGTGCGCGGCGGGGCTCCGGCGCGCGACGTCGCCAAGGCGATCGCGCACCTGAAGACCGCGGTCGTCGGAGCGAATGCGGTCGGCGACCTGGCATCCCTCACCGTGCGTCTCGAGAAGCTCGGCGGCAGCGTCGGCGAGCTGACCGAGAAGCAGAGCGCAGAGGCGAAAGCCGCTGTCACCGACGCGATCGCCGAGCGCGAGAAGCTGGTAGCCGAGGTCGAGGCGCTCGCGGCGCAGGATCCGGCGAAGGCGCAGTGGAAGCTCGTCACCACTCAGCTCGACACCCTTTTTGCTCGCTGGCAGGCCCATCAACAGGACGGGCCGCGGCTTCCCAAGACCGAGGGCGACGAACTGTGGAAGCGATTCCGCACGGCGCGCACCACTATCGAGGGACATCGCAAGGCGTTCTTCGCCGAGCTCGACGGCACCCACCGAGAGGCGCGCACCCGCAAACAGGAACTGGCGGAGAAGGCCGAAGCGCTCGCCGACAAGGGCACCGCCGCGATCCCCGAGTACCGCAAGATGCTCGACGACTGGAAGACCGCGGGTCGCGCAGGCAAGAAGGTCGATGATGCGCTCTGGGCGCGCTTCAAGGCCGCCGGTGACGCGCTGTACGCCGCGAAGGCCGAGGTGGATGCTCAGGAGAACGTGGAGTTCACGGCCAACCTCGAGCTGAAGCTGGCCCTCCTGACCGAGGCGGAACCGCTGTTGACCGAGACCGATCGCACAGTCGCGAAAGAGAAGCTGCTCCGCATCCAGCGCGAGTGGGATGCCATCGGCAAGATCCCGCGCGACTCGATGAAGTCGGTCGAGGATCGCATGCGCAAGGTCGAAACGGCGGTCCGCAAACTCGACGAGGACCACTGGAACAAGTCCAACCCCGAGAAACAGGCGCGCTCCGACGG
>JALYHS010000171.1 GCA_030776385.1 Actinomycetota bacterium | reverse complement strand
TCGCTGCTCTGTGCGGCGCCCGGCGTGCTCGACCTGAGGGCCGCCGGGCAGTACGCCGACGCGCAGGTGCAGGGCAGCTACCCCGTCACCGCGCAGCAATGGGCCGCCGGTCAGCACGACTACTTCTGCTTCATCAGTCGCGCGTCGGGGCAGCCGCTGACCGGCAGTGTGGCGGTCGCGAAGGCAGCACCGGCCCCCGCGCCATAGGCCGAGCTGCGGGGCGAGCTGCAGGGCGAGCTGCAGGGCGAGCTAAGGCGCGCCGGGCTCGGGATCGTGGGCTACAGCTCGTCTCCGAGCAGCTCGGTCTCGACGGGTTCGGTCCGAAGAAGCTGGTAGACGCCATCCAGGATCTCGTCGGGTCGGAACGGATACCGCTCGATCTCCGACTGATCGCTGATGCCCGTGAGCACCAGGACGGTATGCAGGCCGGCCTCGATGCCGGCGACGATGTCGGTATCCATCCGGTCGCCGATCATCGCGGTGTTCTCGCTGTGCGCCCCGATCTTGTTCATCGCGGACCGGAACATCATCGGGTTCGGCTTGCCGACCACGTATGGCTCTTTACCGGTGGCCTTCGTGATGAGGGCGGAGATCGCGCCGGTGGCGGGCATCGGGCCGTCCGCGCTCGGGCCGGTGGCATCCGGATTCGTCGCGATGAAGCGGGCGCCTTCATTGATCAGGCGGATCGCCTTCGTGATCGCCTCGAATGAGTAGTTGCGGGTCTCGCCCACCACCACGTAGTCGGGATCGGTGTCGGTCAGCGTGAAGCCGGCCTCGTGCAACGCCGTGGTGATCCCCGCTTCGCCGATCACGAAGGCCGAGCCGCCCGGCATCTGCGACGCGCAGAAGTCGGCGGTGGCAAGCGCGCTCGTCCAGAGCGACTCTTCGGGGACATCGAGTCCGGATGCCCGCAACCGCGCCGCGAGATCGCGCGGCGTGAAGATCGAATTGTTGGTCAGCACGAGGAAGGGGGTTCCCGCATCCCGCCACTGCTGGATCAGCTCGACGGCCCCCGGCAGAGCCTGGTTCTCGTGCACGAGCACGCCGTCCATGTCGGTCAGCCAGCACTCCACGTCACCGCGACTACTCATGGGATGAGCGTAGCGACGGGGTACGTGTGGAAGGCCGCCTCGGGCAGGCGGGCGCGCATGACGGCCACGGCATCCGGATTCTGGTCGACAAGCAGGTAGCGTCGGTCGAGCGCCTGAGCCACCGCCCCCGTCGTGCCGGAGCCGGCGAAGAAGTCGAGCACCCGGTCGCCAGGAGCGCTGGATGCCTGCACGATGCGTCGCAGCACTCCCTCGGGCTTCTGCGTGGCGTAGCCGGTGCGCTCGCGGCCGCTGGTGGTGACGATGGTGTGCCACCAGACGTCGGTGGGCAGTTTGCCGCGCTCCACCTTCTCGGGCGTTACCAATCCTGGAGCCATGTACGGCTCGCGGTCGACCGCGGCGCTGTCGAAGTAGTAGTTCAGCGGGTTCTTGACGTAGACCAGGATCGTGTCGTGTTTGGCTGGCCAGCGCTTCGTGCTTTTCGCGCCGTAGTCGTACGCCCAGATCAGTTCGTTGAGAAAGCTGTCGCGACCGAACAGCGCGTCGAGCGCGACCTTTGCGTAGTGAGCCTCCCGGTAGTCGAGGTGCAGGTAGAGGGTGCCTCGATCGTCGAGCAGGCGCCAGGCCTCGATCAGGCGCGGCTCGAGAAAGGCCCAGTAGTCCTCGAAACGGTCGTCGTAGCGGGAGAGGGTTCCCTTGACGGTGTCGTAGCTCGCGCCCTGAAAACCCTGCCGTGCCCCCTCGGCGTTGCGGGTGGTGGTGATGCTCTGGCGGCTCTGCGTGCGTCCGGTGTTGAAGGGGGGGTCGAGGTAGATCAGGCGAAAGCTCTCGTCCGGCAGCATCGCGGTGACCTCGAGATTGTCGCCGAGCACGATCGTGCCGAGCGCGATCGTGTCGCTAACCGCGGGATTCCAGAACGACATGGCCCGAACTTAACAGGCGCATCGAACTAAGGGGCGCATCGAACTCGACGCGCCACAGCCGACGCCCGGCTCGATCACGTGCGCCTGATGACCGTGGAGGGCGCGGGGCAGCTGATGAACCGGAGCGGTGGTGTAAACGCGACCGGTCGGCGAGGTCCATTCGATGACGCCACCACCCCGCTGGGTCATCGACCAGCTCGTGCGGTGCTTCAGTTGGTGGTGACTTCGGCAGAGATGGGCCAGATTGTCGGCGCCCGTGCCACCGCCGAGCTGCCAGTCGTCGGTGTGATCGATATCACAGGATGTTGCCCGGCGGCAGCAGCCGACCATGCGGCAGGTGCCGTCACGAGATCGCACGGCGCGGCGCAGTTCGGCAGGAACGGAGTAGCGCGTGCGGCCGACTGAGAGCACCGCTCCGGTCTCGGGGTGGGTGAGGATCCGCGTGAAGCCGGTCGAATCGCCTGCGAGCTGCCGCGCAGTCCCCGCATCGATCGGGCCGTAGCCCTCGAGTTGGGCCGGCTCGTCGCTCCGGCCGAGCAAGGTGAGTACGGGCACCGTGACGAGTACCTGAGCTCGGATAGCGCGCCCCCTGCCCCCGTCCCTGCCGTTGCGACTGCGACCGCCGCCGCTGAGCCCGCCCTCGAGCACTAGCTCGGCGAATGAATCCGCTCGGAGCTGCGCGAAGGTGCGCTCCTCACCGGGCCCCAGTATGGCCGCAGCGATCCGGTCGAGTCGATCATCGATTCCGACTGCCAGCTCGGCGGGAAGGTAGGCGGTGAGCCAGGCCATTCCGTCGTGAGCTGCCTCGATGGAGACGCTGCGCCTCTCGAAGGCGGACTTTCGCCGAGTCACCGGTGACTCGGGATGCGCGGCTTCTCGGTGGCGTCGAGCCAGGCGGGCGAAGGAGCCCACCCCGAGCGTTTCTGCCTGCGGAAGCAGCGCGGCCCCGAACGGTTCGCGAGCCTCGGGCGGCAAGGACCACGCCTGATCAACCAGTATCGCCGCGTGCCGATAGCTGATGCGACCGGTACGCAGCACCTCCAAGGTGGCGGGCATCTCGGTGATGAGGGTCTCGCTCTCGAACGCGAGCCTGCCCGCCTCCCGCTCGGAGATGTGCAACGCGACCGCCAACTCGGACACCAGGACGCGCCGAGCGACCTTCGCATCGTTCCACCCGTGACGGCCGGGTCGGCGCCCGATAGCTTCGGCGGTCTCGATCCACGTGCGAGTGCCGTCGATCAGTTCGGCACGAGTGGCCGTCAGGCTCGAGATGAGGCGGTCGATCACGACGATGGCGTCGATCAGATCGCCGCGTGAGTCGTCCATCCGGCCCGTCAGCGTCGTGGGGGCCGGCCCGTCGTTTTCCATACTTTCATCGCATCAGGTGCCCACGACATCCGGGCCCCAATACTGCCCTCGGTGAGCCTGAATGTGGAAACTTCGTCGAAGCGCGTGCTGGGGAGGAGACGCGACGACCCGACGGACACGTGCGGTCTACGTCAGGTGGAGCCCCCCACGACACCCCCCGACACCCCGGGGACGATCGCGACGACCACCGTTCACGCGAGCACCGAGCGCGCCACCACACTGATCGCGATCCCGAACCTGGAGGCACCCACGCCGCGCCAGCTGAGTATCGCCGCTGCGACGAACAGGCCGAGCATGGTGAGCGTCGGAATCCGCCCCCAGATCGCCGGCCCGGGATCGCCAGCCTGCAGCACGAGTGCGCGCCCAGCCGTCGTCTTGGGGGCGCTAATTGAGATGCTTCGGCGGATCGGGGTGGTGGCGTTCGCGACTTACCAGGTGACGTCGGCGCGGTGGAATGGGTTGTGGTGGCGGGACCGCAGAGCACGGTCAGATCAACAG
>JALYHS010000170.1 GCA_030776385.1 Actinomycetota bacterium | reverse complement strand
GAGCATCGCGTTCCTTCCGCAGATGCCGATTTTACCACCGCCCTCGAAACCACCGCCCTACAATTCGCAGATGAACAGGGCTGCCCGGTCGGAGATGAACATGGCTGCCCGGATGCTCGCCGTCGCGCTGCTCGCGGCCGCAGCGCTGAGCGGCTGCAGCGCCGCTGCGCAGACGCCCGTTGTTTTGAAGGTGGCAGTCTTCCAACTCCGCTCGGACTACGCGGTGCGCGGTGCCCAGATCGAGATCACGAACCCGAGCGGCGTGGACCTGCAGGTCACGTCGGCGACCTTCGGCTCGAACTGGTTCGCGACGACCGTCTCCTCCCCCTCTGCCCCGACCCGGCTGAGTGCGTTGAGCACGATCGACTTCCGCGTGGCGCTCGCCGCACCGCTCTGCGCGGCATCGAAGGCGGCACCGGTCGTGCACGTGAAATACACCAGCCCAGACGGATCGCGCGGCGAGGCGACCGTGACCCCCACGATCCCATTCGACTCGATCTCGCTCGTGCATGCACAGGACTGCAGCCGCGCTGAGTTCGAGAAGGTGGCGACGATCTCGGTGGCGCCGACACTCCGCTTCGCTCCCGCAGAAGCCGGCGGCACGGGCGTCGGCAGCAGCCGTGCCGCACTCGTCGACGTGACGTTCACTCCGACGGGGGAAGCCGGATCCGTGACCCTGCAGAGCACCGAGGACACCACGCTCCTGGCGCAGCGGGAGGGGACCATCCGCACCATCGGGCTGACCCTGACCGCGACATCCGCTCCCACCACCGTCACGCTCGACTACGTGCCCGCCAGCTGTCTCGCGCACCGGGTGGCGGAGGACAAGATCGGCACCCTGATCCCGATGCGGGTGGATGCCGGGCCGTATCACGATGCGCTCTTCCTGGCCCCCGTGCCCGCGTCGCTGAAGGGCGCGCTGCTGGACTGGGTCGGCGTCTACTGCCACTGGTGACCCCGGTAAGCTGACAGCGACGTTTCGCGATTCGGAGGGTGACAACGTGAAGGTTCGTGCCGGAGCAACCCTGGCCATCGCGGCGCTGATCGCGCTGGGCGTTGCCGCCTGCGCCCCGATCGCCACCCTCAAGCCGTACGACCCGAGCGACGGCGTCAGCACCACGGTCGGCAACGTCAAAGTTCTCAATGCACTGGTGCTCTCGCAGGCCGGGAGGAACGGCAACCTGCTCTTCTCGGCATATAACCCCTCGAACGAGCTGATCCAGCTGACCGTGCAGTACGACTCCGACGGCACCAAGGTGACGAAGACCGCGACGCTGCTGCCCGACGTGACCAGCGACTTCGGCTACGGCGCAACGGGCCAGTTCTTCCTGCCCGGAATCACGACCAAGCCCGGTTCGCTCATGGACATCTACTTCCAGTACGGCGACAAGGAGGGCAAGCAGATTCCGGTCCCCGTGCTCGACGGCTCGCTGCCGCAGTACGACAAGTACCTGCCGACCGCCACCCCGACCCCGACCCCGACATCGACGAACCCGCCCGTGCTGCCGCCGCCCGTCACCAAGGGTCCGACGCCCGCCCCCACCCCGACCGGCAACTAGTTCAGGCGCTCAGGCCTCGAAGCGGTAGCCGAGTCCTCGCACCGTCAACAGCAGCGTCGGCTGAGACGGATCGACCTCGATCTTCGAGCGGATGCGCTTGATGTGCACGTCGAGCGTCTTCGTGTCGCCGAAGTAGTCGGCACCCCACACCCGGTCGATCAGCTGCCCGCGGGTGAGCACGCGGCCGGCGTTGCGCAGCAACAGCTCGAGCAGTTCGAACTCTTTGAGGGGCATCGCCACTTCGCCGCCACCGACCGACACGGCGTGGCGGTCGACATCCATGCGAACCGTTCCGACCTCCAGCACCGAATCATCCAGATCCTCGACCTCGACCCGGCGACGCAGGACGGCCCGGATGCGCGCCAGCAGTTCTCGGGTCGAGTACGGCTTGGTCACATAGTCGTCGGCGCCCAGCTCGAGCCCGACCACGATGTCCACCTCGCTGTCCTTCGCGGTCAGCATGATGATCGGAACGGAGGAGCGCGTCCGCAGCTCGCGGCACACCTCGGTGCCCGAGAGCCCCGGCAGCATCAGGTCGAGCAGTACCAGGTCGGCGCCGTCGCGATCGAAGGCGGCAAGCGCCTCGCGGCCGTCCGCGGCGATCTCGGTGTCGTATCCCTCCCGCCTCAGCAGAAACGACAGGGGCTCGCTCAGGGACGGCTCGTCTTCGACGATGAGGATGCGGGTCACGTTGTTGCTCCGAGCGAAGTGGAGGAATCGGCCGATTTGGCCTTGGTCTTGGGGGTGGGAGTCGAGCCCGGTTTGGGGGAGCGCGACGCCTCGGGAAGACGGATGGTGAACGTCGACCCGCTGCCCTGCTGCGACCAGACGCGCACGTCCCCGCCGTGGTTCTGCACGGCGTGCTTGACGATGGCCAGGCCCAGACCGGTGCCGCCGGTGTGACGGCTGCGGGCGTTGTCCACGCGGAAGAAGCGCTCGAACACGCGCTCGCGCTCGCCCTCCGGGATCCCGACGCCCTGGTCGGTGACGGCAATCTCGACGGCACCATGCTCGGCGGTCACGCCGACGCCGACACGGAAGCCGTCCGGTGAGTACTGGATGGCGTTGGCGATCAGGTTGTGCACGGCAGTGACAAGCAACTGCTCGTCGCCGTACACCTCCGCCCCCGCATCCCCGCCGCTCACCAGGGAGATGCGGTGCGACTCGGCCGCGACCCGATTGCGGTCGAGTGCCTGCGCCACGACCGAGTCGATGTCGACCTTGGTCGCGGAGGAGAGCGGCTCGGCGGCCTGCAGCCGACTGAGCTCGATGATCTCCTGCGTGAGGCGCGCCAGCCGGTCGGCCTCGATACTCAACCGCTTGGCGAAGCGCTTCACCTCCGCCGGTTCGTCCGAGGCGATCTCCAGGGCTTCGGCGAGCAGACCGATCGCGCCGATCGGGGTCTTGAGCTCGTGGCTGATGTTGGCCACGAAATCCCGGCGCACCTCATCAAGACGGAACGACTCGGTGCGGTCCTCGGCGAGAAGCAGCACGAACCGTGTACCGAGCCGGGCAACCCGAACATGCACATGCAACTGCGCCTCACCGAACAGGCTGCGGGTGAGGTGCAGCTCGCGGCTCACCGGGATGCCGTCCCGACGGACCTGGTCGACGAGGGCGATGATCTCCGGATGCGCGAGCGCCTGGTTCCACACGAGGCCGTACGCCAGCGCCGCCGTCGAGGCCGAGAGCACGTTGTTCGAGGAATCGATGACGACCCCCGCGGACTCGAGGGAGTCGATGACCTCCTCGACGCCATCCGGGACCGCCGGGGTGATCACGGCGACGGCACTCCGACCACGACGGTGCGCGGCCATGATCGCCACCGACACTCCCACGCCGACGACGATCCCGAAGGCGATCGCGGCGGGCACAAGCCAGTGCGCCGGGTCCATGGGACTAGATTAGGCGGCGACCGCTCGGTCGACCCGCCCTGTTTCCCCCGATATCGGGCGACGATTCGAGAAGTTCAGGCGCACGTCACCGCGCGTTCACTTGCGCGGTGCACCGTGGCGGAGGAGCGGGGCGATTCATCGTGCCCGTCGGCGAGAAGAGGAAAGACCATGCGCGAGGTATTCCAGCAGGAACTGCGAGAAGTCCAGGACCGTCTCGTCGAGATCGCGACCCTCGTGACCAGCTCCATCGAGCGGGCGACCCAGTCCTTCAACGAATCCAACATCGCCCTCGCCGAGACGGTCATCGAGGACGACAAGAAGATCGACGAGCTGGCGTACGAGCTCGACGAGCTCGCCATCCAGATCCTCGCCCGTCAGCAGCCGGTCGCCCGCGACCTGCGCATCGTGGTCAGCGCCCTCCGCATCAGCGCCTCGCTCGAGCGCATGGGCGACATGGCCGAGCACATCGCCCAGCTCTCGCGCTACCGCTTCCCCGAGAAGGTCGTGCCGAAGGGTTTGCGCGGCACCTTCCGCGACATGGGCGCCCTCGACGTCGAGATCTCGCGCAAACTGACCGAGCTGCTGCGCACCGAGGATCTCGCCATCGCCGAAGATATCCGCAACGAGGACGACAAGGTCGACGCGCTGCACCTCAGCGTCTTCGACAAGGTGCTGGGCGAGACCTGGAAGGGCGCGGCCGCCGACACGGTGGATGCCACCCTCGCCTCCCGCTACCACGAGCGTTTCGCCGACCACGCGGTGTCGATCGCGAAGAAGGTGCAGTACCTCGCGACGGGCGACTGGGTCCCGCAGGACGCCTGACCTCGTGAGCGCGCGGCCGCTCCTGCGGCCCGCACTGCCTGCTGCCTGCTGCCTGCTGCCTGCTGACCAAATCAAGGATGAACTGGCCGGTCGCGACCGAATCGCGGCGATTCCGGGGCCCGATGCCGCTTCCGTCCTTGATTTGGACAGGGGACGCCGCCCCGCGCGACTCAGCGGCGCCCCAGACGGATCACACCTCGGCGGTGAGTTCGTACACCTCCGTGACGGGGTGACCCGCACGCTCGTGGACGCGCATGATCGCCTCCTTGGAGGGGCCGCTCGAAAGGCAGAAGACCTTGCCGAGCTCGGGGTCGAGCCAGGCCTGTTCGAAGTGCACTCCCTCGGCGTCCTCGATGTCGAGGTCGGCCTGATGAGCCTCGGCCAGTTGCTCCGGGGTGACGCCCTCGAAGCCGTGATGAACATCCATGTAGCGAGCCATCGGGGCCGCTCCCTTCTGTTGGTGTGTCCTCAGTCTTGGACGACTCCGGATGCGGAACATCGGTCGTTCGACCGATCTGCCCGCGAAATGAGCGGTCCTATACTTTCGGCATGCGGCTTCCGCCGACCCCAAGAGCCGAGCGCGTCTCGGCTGATTTGGTCGCGCGCGAGGAGGTGCTCGCGGTGGCAGCGCGGCGCTGGGAACAGGCGCGCGACGGGGCGGGCGAACTGCTTCTGATCGCCGGGGAGGCCGGGATCGGGAAGACCCGGATGATGGCGGAGATCGCGAGCGCGCTGCCGAGCGATCGGGTGCTGACGGCAGCGGCATGGCCGGCTTTCTCGGAGGTCGCGGGTGCGATGATCTTCGACCTGGTCCGCGAGTTGCGACGCCACGGTCTTCTCGAGGAGGCGACGGCTCTGCATGAGCGGCTGACCACGGAGGACATCAGCGGCGATTCGACCCGCCGTCGTCGACTTCTCGTGAACGATACGGCCGAGCTGATCGCCGCCCTGTTGCCCGGGACGCTGCTGCGGTTTGAAGACCTGCACTGGGCCGACGCGATCTCCCTCGACGTGGTCGAGCGGCTGGCTCTTCTCGTCCGCGATGAGCCCGGGATGATCGCCGCCACCTACCGCTCGGACGAGATGTTCAGCGGCACCCCGCTCGCCCTCTGGCGGGCCCGACTGCTGGAGCAGCGTCTTGCCGAGGAGGTTCGACTGCAGAGGCTGGACCGCACCGCCACTGGTCGGCTCGCCGAGGCGCTCATGGGCCGGGTGCCGTCGTCGGAGTACGTGACCGAGTTGCAGGAGCGCAGCGAGGGGATCCCGCTGTACATCGAGGAGTTGATCGCCGGCGGAGCGTCCCACTCGGTCCCCGACACGGTGGCGGGGGCCGTGCGGGCACGGATGACGCAGCTCGCGCCCGCATCCCGCGAACTGGCGATCGCGGCATCCGTCATCGGCTGTGCATTCGGGCTCGACCTGTTGATGGCCGTGGTGTCGGATACGCCGTCAGCCGTCGACGACGAACTCGTGGAGCTGCAGAACCGGCACTTCATCGTCGGGACCGGCCAGAGCGGCGAAGACTTCGACTTCCGGCACGCGCTGATCCGGGATGCCATCTACGCGGAGATCCCGCCGAACCGGCGCCGCGCCCTGCACGCCGCGATCGCGCGCGCCTCGGAGGACGCCAAAATGCGGGAGGCGTACGTGTCGGAGCAGTACGAGCGCGCACATCTCCCCGGCGAGGCGCACCGGCACGCGATCGTCGCAGCCGACAGCGCCAGGAATGCGTCAGCGCATCGCGAGGCGGCGGCTCTGTACTCCCGCGCGTTGCGCACCGTGTCGACGACGACGGAGCCCGCTGAGATCGCCTCGCTGCACCGCCGACTCGGGATCGAGTTGACTGCCGTCGACGACAACGCGGGGGCGGCGGAGCACTTCGAGGAGGCGATTCTCCGATATCGCGCGCTCGGGGATCCGGCGACCGCTGCCGACCTCGTCGCGAACCTGATGGATGCGCGACACCTGCTCGGCGAGGCACTGGCGTCGCGCGTCGCGCGAGCCGACGAGGCGCTCGGCTGGCTCGACGGGCTGCCGGACGGGGGGCCTCGTGCGGTGAGGGCCGGGCTCTACTCCGCCATCGCCGCCGCCTACATGCTCGACCGTCGTCTCGACGAGGCGCTCGGATATGGCGAGCGCGCGGCCGCTCTCGCCACCGACCCGGACACGAGCTGCGACCGCCTCGACATCGCCATGACCCTCGGTCCGGTGCTCGTGTTCGCCGGACGGCTCGACGACGGGTGGCGGATGCTCGAGGACGCGATCGCCGAAGCATCCGCACCAGGAACGGACTTCGAGGTGGAGGCGGCCCGCGGCTACCGGATGCTGGGCAGCTGCGCGTCGGTGCTCGTCGAATACGATCGCGCCGAGCAGTGGATCGGGCAGGGCCTCGCCGTCACCTCCGCGACCGAGCGCTGGAATGACCACCACTACCTGCGGGCTCACCTCGCTCACGTTCTCTGGGCAACGGGACGGTTCGACCAGGCCGAGCGCGAGGCGCGCAGCGCTCAGGCGGACGCCCACGGAATCACCACCGAGATCACCTGCCTGCACGTGCTCGGTTACCTGGCGATGGGCCGCGGCGAGTACGCGGAAGCGGTGATCCATCTCGAGCGTGCCCGGATTCTCGGCGCGCAGATGGGTGAGTTGCAGCGCCTCACGCCAGCCCTGTGGGGGCTGGCCGAACTCGCTGTCCTGAGTGGACGACCCAGGGATGCCGTCGCCCTCAGCGAGGAGGCCTTCGCGCTCAGCGACGCGGTGACGGATGCCGCATACCTGTTCCCCTTCGTCGTCACCGGCACGCGCGCGCGACTGGCACTCCGCGACGGCGAGGGAGCACGCGACTGGCTCGCCCGCACGAGCCGCTTGCTCTCGCTGCGAGGAATCCCGGGCACTCTCCCCGCCCTCGCTCACGCAGAGGGGCTCATCGCGGCCGCCGAGGGTCGGGCCTCAGATGCCCGGGAACTGTTCGACGAAGCGCTGGACGGATGGACAGCCCGTGGCCGCTTCTGGGAGCGCACGCAACTCCTCGTGGATCTCGCCCGCAGCGCCCAGCGCGCCCGACGTCCCGGCGAAGCGGCCCGGTTCGTCGCGGAGGCTCGGCAACTCGGACAGGTCGCCGGAGCCATCGAGCTCGTGCGCCTGGCGGACGCGGTAGGGATCGCCGAAGCGACCTCCACGGAATCCGGGCCCCTGACCGCGCGTGAGTTCGAGGTGGCCAAGCTCGTCGCCGAAGGCGCAACCAATCGGGAGATCGCCGAGCGGCTCGTCATCTCGCCGAAGACGGCCTCGTCGCACATCGAACACATCCTGGCCAAGCTGCGCGTGGCGAGGCGCGCCGAGATCGCGGTGTGGGTGTCGCGCTCGGCCGTGGCATCCGCATCGCCCGCGACGTCCGAGGCCTAGCTCTTCTTACCCTGGTTCGCCACCGCGGCAGCGCCGGCGGCCGCGGCCTCCGGGTCGAGGTAACGTCCCGGGCCGACGGGCATGAATGAGTCGTCGAGCTCGTACACGAGCGGGATTCCCGTCGGGATGTTGAGCTCGGCGATCGCGTCATCCGAGATGCCGTCGAGGTGCTTCACGAGAGCACGGAGCGAGTTCCCGTGGGCGGTGACCAGCACGGTCTTGCCGGCCGCGAGATCCACCGTGATGTCGGAGTGCCAGTACGGCAGCATCCGGTCGATGACCAGTTTGAGCGACTCCGTGCGGGGCAGCTCGCCGTCGATGTGGGCGTAGCGGCGGTCGTGCGCCTGCGAGAACTCGGAGTCGTCGTCGAGCGGCGGCGGCGGGACGTCGAAGCTGCGGCGCCAGGTCATGAACTGCTCCTCGCCGAACTCGGCGAGCGTCTGCGCTTTGTCCTTGCCCTGCAACGCGCCGTAGTGACGTTCGTTGAGACGCCAGCTGCGCTTGACAGGCAGCCAATCGAGGTCGGCCTCGGCAAGCGCGATGTCGGCGGTGTGGATGGCACGCTTCAGCAGTGAGGTGTACTGGATGTCCGGCACGATGCCCGACGCCGCAATCAGTTCCCCGGCCTTCGCGGCCTCGGCCCTCCCCTGCTCGCTGAGGTCGACATCGACCCAGCCGGTGAAGAGATTCTTGGTGTTCCATTCCGAGTTGCCGTGCCGTAGCAGGATGAGCGTGGTGGTCATGCCGCCAGCCTAGCCAGCGGTCGCACGGCGGCTACCCGCTCCCATCGAACGTCTCGGCCGCTGGTCGGCGTACGCAATTCAGGCTGGATCGTCGATTCGGGACCTTTTCGTGCCGATCGGGGGATTCATCCTGAATACTTTGCGGGCGGGGTCCGGTGCCGGCG
>JALYHS010000169.1 GCA_030776385.1 Actinomycetota bacterium | reverse complement strand
GAACCAACGCAAGATGCGGAACGAATCGCGGACCCCGCGAGGCCCCCTCGCGGCCCCCTCGCGGCCACCCTATCGAGGGCGCACACGTGGCTGCCGGCGGCGAGCGAGCCCGCGTCGAGCGGGGTGGAGCAACTCAGCTCAGCTCAGCGCGTCATCGACGAGCAGGAGCTGGGGCTCGTGGCGGACCGGGAAGTTCACCGAGTTCGCGATGAAGCAGAGCCGGTTCGCCTCGGTGTGCAGCGCGAGGGCGACGGCCGGGTCTCCGGCCGAGATGGTCACGACCGGATGCAGCACGACCTCGACAAGCGCCCCGCTGCCGTCTGCCTCGACGTGCAGGGTGCCTGTCGCGGCATCCGTGTAGGACTCGACGATCACGCCCGCCCGGGTCGCGACGTGCAGGTAACTGAGCAGGTGGCACTGCGCGAGGGCGGCGATGAGCTGTTCCTCGGGGTTCCAGCGCTCGGCGTCGCCGTGAAAGGGACGCGCCGCCGATCCCTCGATGGCGCGCTTGCCGTGCACGCCATCGACGCGGACCTCGTGGTCGCGGGAGAAGGCCTTGTATCCCGACGTACCGGTGCCGAGATTGCCCTGCCATTCGACGGAAACCGCGAAGGAATGGTCGAGATTCAACGGATTCCTTTCATTCGCCCCGGATTAGACTCGCCATCATGACCGACGTCCTGTCCGACACCACGCTAGCAACCGTCCCGACCGAGCGTCGCATCGTCACGGCTATTCCCGGGCCCAAGTCGATCGCTCTGCAGGCGCGACGCCTGGCCGCAGTCAGCGCGGGAGTGTCGAGCGCGCTCCCGGTGTTCATCGCGCGGGCGCACGGCGCGATTCTTGTCGATGTCGACGACAACGCCTTCCTCGATCTCGGAGCCGGAATCGGTGTCACCACGATCGGCCACACCGACGACCACATGGTCGCGGCCGCGCAGCGACAGCTGGGAGAGGTAGTGCACACGCTGTTCACGATCACGCCGTACGAGGAGTATGTGCGCGTCGCCGAGCTGCTCGCCGAGCACACGCCCGGCGACTTCGCCAAGAAGACCGTGCTCGTCAACTCCGGCGCCGAGGCCGTTGAGAACGGTGTCAAGATCGCCCGCAAGTACACCGGACGCGGCGGTGTCGCCGTGCTCGAGCACGCGTACCACGGGCGCACCAACCTCACCATGGCGATGAACTTCAAGGCCATGCCGTACTCGCTCGGCTACGGACCATTCGCCGGGGACGTGTACCGCGCTCCGAACTCCTACCCGCTGCACGACGGACTCACGGGCTCGCAGGCGGCCGCGCGCACGATCGGCTACCTCGAGAAGACGGTCGGCGCATCCGATCTCGCCTGCCTTGTGGTCGAGCCGATCCAGGGCGAGGGCGGCTTCGTCGTCCCCGCCGACGGGTACCTCCCGGCCCTGCAGCGGTGGTGCACGGAGAACGGAATCGTCTTCATCGCCGACGAGATCCAGAGCGGGATGGCCCGAACCGGCCGCTACTTCGCGAGCGAGCACTTCGGCCTGATCCCCGACCTCGTGCTCAGCGCCAAAGGCATCGCGGGCGGTCTGCCGCTCGCGGGCGTCACAGGACGCGCAGAGATCATGGATGCCTCGCAGCCCGGCGGCCTCGGCGGCACCTTCGGCGGCAATCCGGTGGCCTGCGCCGCTGCGATCGCCGTGTTCGACCGGATCGAGCAGGACGGCCTGCTGGCCGAGGCCGACCGCATCGAGGGCGTACTGAAGCCGGCACTTCGCGCCCTTCAGGCGAAGTACCCGATCATCGCCGAGGTGCGCGGGATCGGCGCGATGATCGCAGTGGAGTTGAACGACCCCGAGACCGGCGCTCCCCTGAGCGATATCCCCGGCAAGCTGGCGGCCTTCGCGGCGCAGCAGGGGGTGCTGATCCTCACGGCCGGAACGTACGGCAACGTGCTGCGATTCCTGCCGAGCCTGGCAATCACCGATGTGCAGCTGACCGACGCGATGTCGGTGCTGGATGCGGCGTTCGCGAGCCTGAGCGCCTAGACCCAGTCTCTCGGCAGGTAGTCGGGCACCCTGACCGCGGCAGCTCGTGGCACACGAGCCGTCCGCGACGCGTGAGCGGGTGTCGGCTGGTGGAACTCGCGGAGCCCGCGACGAACGGCTCGCCAGATCACCGAGTAGACGATGTAGAGCGCGAGAGCCGCGCAGATCGCGATGACCGCGACCGTGACGAGCGTCATGATGCCTTGATCCATCACTAGCGTTCCCATGTCACGATGGTGCTCGGGGCGGACGGGTCTGTCGAGCCCCGATTAGAGGGTACAAATCGACGGTTCTGGGGTACAAAACTTCGTCCCCCGTGTCCGTCATCAGGAGTACTCCCGGACGCTCAGGCGTACAGCGAGGCCACCGCGTCACGGAACGCCGCCGTGTGGCGCGCGACATCCTCCGAGCTCGTCGCCGGCGACATCAGCGCCATGTTGTGGAACGGCGTGATCAGGATGCCGCGGTTCAACGCGTGAAGGTGCAGGTACTGC
>JALYHS010000168.1 GCA_030776385.1 Actinomycetota bacterium | reverse complement strand
TGTCCCGGCTGTCCAGCGTGGACTCGAATCTCACGCTGAGCCTCGGCACCTCCGCGCATGAGGTCGACTACAGCTCGGATGTGCAGGGCGCCGTCAGCGGCGTCGCATCCGGTCTCATCGTCACCCGCTCGACGGTGGCCGTCGTGAGTCTCCTGCTCTTGGTGCTCGCTCTCGTCGCCATGGGTCAGACGGCACGGCTGCTGACCGAATCGCAGTCGGGAGAGCGCCAACTGATGCGCGCTCGCGGTGCATCGGGACGGCAGATCATCGCACTCGCGGTGGTGGATGCCATCGTGCTCGGTGTCATCACCGCGGGCGTGAGCCCGCTGTTGGCGAATCTGCTGTACCGGGCGCTCGCGGCGCAACCCGCCATGCAGTCGGCAGGAATGCCGAGTGATGCCGGCCTGCCTGCTGTCGTGTGGGGGACCGCCGCGGGTATCTCGGTGCTGTTCGTGGTTGTGCTTGTCGTCCCGTTGATCCGACAGGCGCGCACATTCATCGAGGGTGAGCAGTCAAAGGCCCGACGTGGAACCGCCTCCGGACTGATGCGATCGGGGCTCGACATCGCATTCGTCGTCATCGCGGCGGTCGCGTATTGGCAGTTGAAGTCGTACCGCTCCCCAGTCTCGTCGACCTCGGTGTCGGTTGCGGCGGATCCGGTGCTGGTCGTCGGCCCGGCCCTCGTCCTGCTCGCGGGCGCTCTCCTGTGCGTTCGGCTCATCCCCGCGGCGGCGCGAATCCTCGAACGAGTGGGCTCGCACACCCGCGGTGTCATCGTGCCGCTGGCCGCGTGGGAGATCGGGAGGCGCTCGCAACGCGCGATCTCTGCGGTGCTGCTCCTCAGTCTCGCGCTCGGTGTCGGGAGTTTCGGGCTCTCGTTCCTCGAGACGTGGCGCCAGTCACAGGTCGACCAGGCCTCGCTCGCGGTCGGGCCGCCGGTTCGCGTTCCGGTGTCGAAGGACACGGCGACCGTGCAGGCGGCCCAGCTGTCCGCCGGTGCCATCGGCTCAGCGCAGCCGGTCATCCGCGGGAGCGGCCAATTGAGCTCGACCGGCAACTACGGTCGAGGCAACTCGAGTGATGGCACCACCACGGCAATCCTCGGATTGACGTCGGCGGCCCGCTCGATGATCGACCGCGGCCGTCTTGCGCAGGAGGGCGGGTCGCGGGTCGCGAGCGGTATCCACGTGAAAGCGGATCCGGTGTCCGGCATCGCGCTACCCGGTGCCGCACAGGGGGTTTCGGCCACTGTCCAAGTCGGAACGGTGCTGAACGATGTGGCCGCGAGCGTTCACGCCATCATCCAGGACGCGAACGGACTGCTCACCACGGTGAGCATGGGCAGTGTGGATGTCGACGGCGAACCGCACACGGTGACCGGCCTCCTGCGTCCCGTCGGAACGCTCAGTGGTATCGCTGCTCCCCTGCAGATCGTCGGCGTGCAGGTGCAGTTCTACGCGCCCAACTCGGGTGGTCCCGTCGGCGGCAATCCGGCAGCCCAGGCTGACGTCCTGATCGGAGACCTCGCGGTGCTACATACCTCGTCGGCCGCGGGCGACGCTTCGGTGACGTATTCCGCCCAGCCGGTGGAGCCGACCAAGAGCACCCTCTGGCGCGCTGTCGCCGCGGATCCGAACGGCACGTCGCCCACACGTCCGACAGTGCCTCCGCGCTACCAGTTCGCTCTCGGCGTCGTGATCCCGCCCGACGTGCAGACCGTCCCGGCATCGTTCGCCCTAGTCGGGTGGGATCCCGTCAGCGCGATGGCCGGGGTCATCCCGAACAAGCTCGCCACGACCTTCGGGGTCTCGGCCGGCGACACCCTGACCCTGTCGCTCGGCCGCGTGCTGGTGCCCATCATCGTCGCGGGAACGACGCGCCTCATCCCCGGCACTGCCACCGCCGACGTGTTGACCGGCGGAAGCGCGGGGCTCGCGGCCAGCGCCAGCCAAGCCCAGATGATCGTCGTCGACCAGGCGCTGCTCGCGCGAACACTCGCCCAGTCCGGGATGACCGGCCCGGAAGTGACCGAGTGGTGGGTGGATGTTCCGGACGGCGCAGGTCAGTCATACCTGAACGCGCACCCGGGTACCAAGGCTCTCGCAGCAGACGTGCTCGGCCTGCAACTCCAGCAGGCACCGCTCCGCGTCGCGACGCAGGCCGCCCTGTGGCTCGCCATCCTCGCCGGCGCGCTGCTCGCCGCGGTCGGATTCGTGGTGCACAGCACGACGACGATGCGCGCGCGTCGGCTCGAACTGGCCCAGTTGCGAGCGATCGGACTCTCGCGCACCAAGCTGGTCGGATTGTTCGCGGCAGAATCCCTGTTGCTGACGGTTCTCGGCGCGGTGTTCGGAATCGCGATCGGACTCCTCCTGGTCTGGCTGGTGGGACCGCTGGTGGCCGTGTCGCCGGACGGCAGCCCCGCTGTGCCCGCCGTCGTGGTCGAGATCCCGTGGCAGACCATCGCTCTGCTGGTACTCGGACTCGCCGCCGTACTCGCGCTGGTCGTGCTCGTCGTCGCACGGGTGCAGAGGTTCGTGGAACCCGCCGAACTCCTACGGGACGGGAGCGAATTGTGATCGGCTCATCGGGGGGCCTTCTGGTGCGGCGACGCGCGCGCCGCGACATCCTGCTGTTGATGGGCTGGACCGCGCTCGTGACGTGTGCCGCCGTGCTCGCGATCGCGACACCGTGGCTTCTGGTGGACACCGTCGATGAGGGGGCGCGGGCTGCGGTCGCCGGCGCCGGCCAGAGTTCGGAAGTGATCGTGAGCTCGGCCGTCGGAAAGCAGAGCGATGCCCTGGCGGTCACGACCCCGCAGACCTTCGTCGACATCGGCAACACCATCCAGTCCCGTCTGCCTCCCGGATTGCGGGCGACATACTCCTCGTCGATCCTCTCGGCGGTCGGCCCGAGCGTTTCAGTGGCGAAGCTGGACGAGGTGAGTGCGCAGGGCGTCAGCCTGCAGTTGGGGATTCTGACCGCCGCGCAACTGAGCAGAGTCGAACTCGTGAGCGGGAAGTTCCCGACGAGTTCATCCACGAACGGGATCGTGGTCTCCCAGGCGGGCGCGCAAAGCGCGGGTCTGAAGGTCGGCACGGTCATCCAGCTCGCTCCGCCATCCGGCTTCGGCACCTCGACGACCTCGAACCCGCTCACAGTCGAGGCGATCGTCACACCAAAGAATGCCTTCGAGCCGCTCTGGCGCGACCTGACCGGAGTGTGGTCTCCGTCCGGTGGGGTGATCACCGTACTCGCTCCGCCGAAGGTGGTAATGGCCAGCGCCGACTCCCTGCCCGGTCCACTGCAGGGCAGCATTCGGATCCTGGTCGACTCCACGAAGTTCACTGCCGATCTCGAGCAGAAGGTGTCGTCCGAGGTGGGTCGGCTGCAGGCCAACGATCAGTCCCTCGTCCCCGACAACGGTGCGCCACTCGCCACTCAGAGCGAGTTCGTGCAGGCCCTCGCGGGATTCCCACCGAAGGAGCGAGCCTCCGTGGCGCAGATGTCGCTCATGATCGCCGGCGTCCTCGGAGTCGCGGGCACGGTGATCCTGCTCCTGTCCCGCCTGCTCGTCGGCCGCCGCGAAAGTGAAATCGCACTGGAACGCGCGCGCGGATCCTCCCTCGTCGGGTTCGGTGTGCGAGCCCTCGTGGAGTCGGCGATCGCCGCGCTCATCGGCGGAATCGTCGCGCTCGGCATCGCGTGGTTGGTGCTGCCGGGCGTTCTGCTCGACGTGCTTCACGACTACGCGCCGCTGCTCCTCGTGCTGGCGATCGCTCTGAGCGCTCCGGTCGTTCAGTCGATCCTGATCGCCCACAGGGTGTGGCGTGGAAAGCGTGAGCCTGCCAATCGTGCCGAGCGCCTCGCGATGGTCAAACGCATCCGAACCCGCCGAATCGTCGTCGAGAGCGTCGTCGTCGTCGTCGCGTTCGCCGCGCTGTATTCACTGCGCACCCGCGGTCTGCTCGAGACCCGAACCAACGGCGTCGACCCTCTTCTCGCCGCAGCACCGCTGCTTCTCGCCGTCGTCGTCACCCTCGTCATGCTCCGCGTCTACCCGCTGGTCGCTCGGGGCGTTGGGAGACTCGGCCGCCGCTCGCGCGGTGCCCTGGGTGTGCTCGGTGCCATGCAGGTCGAGCAGGCCATCGCCATCCTTCCGCTGCTCGCACTCACCCTCGCGAGTGCACTCACCGTCGGCGGCGGCCTGCTCATCGAGACGGTGCACCAGGGTCAAGTGGACGCGTCCTGGCAGCGGATCGGTGCGGATGTTCGCGTCGAAACCCCGTCGACGGCCTCGGATGTTGCGACAGTGGCGGCATCGCCGGGAGTGACGGCAGCGGCATCCGACAATGTGCAGAGCCGCCAATCGCTCGCAGGAGGAACGGCATCGGCGGACGTCACCGTGATCGGGATCGATCGCAGATACGCCGAGGTCGTCGATCAGC
>JALYHS010000167.1 GCA_030776385.1 Actinomycetota bacterium | reverse complement strand
GTCCGGAGCCCAGACCCGGGCGATGAACCCACTCACAGCGACGCCTCGTCCGCCGCGAGCAGCGCGACCGGATACTCGTCGAGCAGCTCGGCGACAGAGGTCTCCCCGCCGGCGAAGCTGCGGCCGGTCAGCTGCTCGACGAACGGCCCGTTCGGCAGCAGAACCGCGGTGTCACCCCAGCCACCGCGAGCGGCAAGACCGAGCGGGAGCCGGGTCGCCAGGGCGATCGCGCCGCCGCGATCGACCGCCACGAGGTGGTCGGCCGCCTCTCCAACGGAGGGCAGCGGTACGTAGCGCGCGAACAGTTCGGGGCGATCGCGCCGAAGTCGCAGCGCTCGCGACACCAGCAGGAGTTTCGCGGCGCCGGATTCCTCGACGGGCGGGCGGAAGCCGGCATCCAGCTCGGTCAGGATCGCCCGACGCTCGTCGAAGTCGACCGCGCGCCGGTTGTCCGGGTCGACGAGTGAGCGTTCCCACAGCTCGCTGCCCTGGTAGACGTCGGGAACCCCGGGTCCGGTGAGCTGCAGCAGCTTGATGGCGAGCCCGTTCGACCGGCCGGCCGGGGCGAGCACGGCTACCATCGCCTCGACATCCGCGGTCACCTGGGGGTCATCGAACAGCTCGTCAATGAGTCGGTGCATGCGCGTCTCGAACTTCTCGTCGGGATCTGCCCACTCCGTCGAGGTGCCCGCCTCACGCGCGGCCTTCTCGGCGTATGCGTGCAGCGCCTCCCGGTCGCGCGGCCAGCTGCCCACGATGGACTCCCACAGCACGTTCTCGAACGCGCCGTCGGCGAGTGGATGGTGCTCCCGCCGTCGCGCGAGGAACGCAACCCACTCCTCCGGCGTCTCGGCGATCACCGAGATGCGCGCGCGGGTGTCTTCGCCGCGCTTCGTGTCGTGCGTCGACAGGGTTGTCATCGAGAGCGGATGTGCGGCCAGCCGGGTCTGCTGCCGCTCGTGGAACGTCGACGTCGTCAGCGAGAACTCCGCGGGATCGGCGCCCACCTCGGTCAGGCTCGCCAGGCGCGAGACGCGGTAGAAGGCCGTGTCCTCCACGCCCTTCGCCATCACCATGCCCGAGGTCTGCTGGAAGCGGATCGCGGCCGGATGCTGCGGGTCGCCCAGGATCGGGGCGAGCTCATCGAGGGTCGCGGCGAGTTCGGGCCGTCGTGTCCGCGCGTCCGCGAGTGCCGCCTCCAGGTGCTCCGCCCCGAACGGCAGGTAGCTGCGGTACACCGGGAAGCAGGCGAGCAGCTCGGCGATCGCGTCTTCGACGTCGCTCGCCCCCGCTGGTCGGGCGCCGTCGAGACCTTCAGCCGCGTCCTCCGCTTCCGGTCTCGACCCGCTCGACCAGCGGGAGTCGCGCGCCAGTCGCCGCACCTCGCTGTGCAGGATGCCGTCGGCGATCGCGCGCTTCGTGTCGTGGATGAGCTCGGACCACGGTCGCCCGCCGTCCTGCCGCAGCTTCGCGTCCAGCGCGTCGAGTCGCGCCCTGCCGGCCGGATCCACGAGCACGCGATCCAACTCGGCGAGGGCGTCGTATCCGGTGGTACCAGCGGTCGCCCAGAACGGCGGGAGTGTCTCGCCACCTTCGAGGATCTTCTCGACGAGCACGTATGCGCCGTTCGTCGCTGCGGCGAGGGCGTCCAGGTAGCCGCCCGGATCGGCAAGGCCGTCGGGGTGATCCACTCGAAGACCGTCGACGAGACCCTCGCGCAACCAACGTACGATCTCGACGTGCGAGGCGTCGAACACTTCGGGCTGCTCCACTCGGATCGCGGCGAGCTCGTTCACCGCGAAGAAGCGACGGTAGTTGAGGTCGTGATCCGCGCGACGCCAGTCCACGAGCTCGTAGTGCTGCGCCGCGTGGACGGCGAGCACGTCGTCGTCGGTCTCCGCCGACCCCGGGGAGAGCGGATACCGGTGGTCGTGGTAGCGCAGTTCCTCACCGACGACCCGCAGAGTGCCTGCTTCGGCGGCCTCCTCGAGCGTCTCCCCGAGCACCGGGACGATGAGCCGGCCGCCGCCCGCGGCCCAGTCGATGTCGAAGTGCTCGGCGAAAGGCGAGCCGGGACCGTGCTGCAGTACGTTCCACCACCAGGCCGTCTCGCTGGCATCCGCGACGCCCACGTGGTTCGGCACGATGTCGGCGAGCACACCGAGTTGCTCGCGGTGGGCGGCATCCGCCATCGCTTGCAACCCGGCCTCCCCGCCGCGCGAGGCGTCGACCCGGGCGTGGTCGGTCACGTCGTAGCCGTGAGTCGATCCCGCGGCCGCCTGCAGTAGCGGGGACAGGTAGACCCAGTCGACGCCGAGCGCACGCAGATAGTCGACGATAGCGGCGGCATCCGTCAGGGGGAAGTCGGCGGTCAGCTGGAGTCGATAAGTCGACACCGGGGTGCGCGTCATTCGGCGCTCGCGGGTTCGCTCGGGATCGCGGCAGCCGTCGACGGCGGCGCGAGAGTTGCGCTGACGGCGGGATCACCGGCAGCGGCCTCGGTGTGTTCGCGGAGCACCAGGAAGGTGTGGGCGTTCACGCTGCACGTCGCGCCCGCAGGCAGGGTCGCCCCGTCGACATGGTCGCCGGCGGTGTCGACGATGACATCCCATGAGGCCCCGTGGTCGGAATCGGGCAGCGTCAACTCGACCGGCTCATCGTGCGCCGAGTAGTACACGAGGAAGCAGACATCGATCACCCGCTCGCCGCGGGCATCGACCCCGTGGATGCCCTGACCGTTGAGCCACATCCCGATCGTGCGGCCGAATCCGGACTCCCAGTCCGCGGGAGTCATCGGGGTGCTGTCCGGCTTCACCCATTCGACGTCGGGCAGCTGCTCGCCCTGGGCACGCACGATCGGTCGTCCGTCGAAGAACCGAGCACGCCGAAACGTCGGATGCTCCCGCCGCAGTCGCGCGATCGCCGCCGTGAACTCGATCAGCCCCTGATCGGCCCGATCCCAGTGCACCCAGGTCAGGGCGGAGTCCTGGGCGTAGCCGTTGTTGTTGCCGTCCTGGGTGCGTCCCAGCTCGTCGCCGTGGAGCATCATCGGGACGCCCTGGCTGAGCAGCAGCGTCGCAAGGAAGTTGCGCTCCTGCCGCCCGCGGAGGGTGACGATGGCGGGGTCGTCGCTCGGACCCTCGACGCCGCAGTTCCAGGAGCGGTTGTCGTCGGTGCCGTCCTTGCCATCCTCTCCGTTCGCGTCGTTGTGCTTGTCGTTGTACGAGACGAGGTCACGCAGCGTGAATCCGTCGTGCGCGGTGACGAAGTTGATCGAGGCGACGGGACGGCGTCCGGTGTTCTCGTACAGATCGGAGGATCCGGTGAGTCTGGATGCCAGCTCGCCCAGCGTGGACGGCTCGCCGCGCCAGAAGTCGCGCACGGTGTCGCGGTACTTACCGTTCCACTCGGTCCACTGCGGCGGGAAATTGCCGACCTGGTAGCCGCCCGGTCCGATGTCCCAGGGCTCGGCGATCAGCTTCACCTGGGACACGATCGGGTCCTGCTGCACGAGTTCGAAGAACGCCGAGAGCTTGTCGACCTCGTAGAACTCGCGGGCCAGCGTTGCCGCCAAGTC
This sequence comes from Actinomycetota bacterium, assembly GCA_030776385.1. Lineage (GTDB taxonomy): Bacteria > Actinomycetota > Actinomycetes > Actinomycetales > Microbacteriaceae > Lysinimonas. The sequence goes on along the minus strand of JALYHS010000167.1, from coordinate 278 downwards.
GAAGCGGAAACCGTCGACGTGCATCTCGGTGACCCAGTACCGAAGCGAGTCCATGATCAGCTGGAGCGTGTGCGGGTTGCCGGCGTTCAGCGAGTTTCCGGTGCCGGTGTAATCCATGTAGAACTCCGGCGTGTCATCCACGAGCCGGTAGTACGCTGCGTTGTCGATGCCGCGCATTGACAGGGTCGGACCGAGCTGGTTCCCCTCCGCGGTGTGGTTGTAGACGACATCCAGGATGACTTCGATGCCCGCCGTGTGCAGGGCACGCACCATGCCCT
>JALYHS010000166.1 GCA_030776385.1 Actinomycetota bacterium | reverse complement strand
CGCTGACTCGTTTCAGCCGTTGACTTGTTTCAGCGAATTGGCGTGACGTTGCCGCTCCGACTTCGTCCCGTCGAACCCTAAGGTTGAATCATGTCGCTGTCCGTCGCCGTTGCCGGCGCGAGCGGATACGCCGGAGGCGAGCTGCTGAGGCTGCTCGCACAACATCCGGATTTCGAGATCACCACGGTCACCGCGTTCCAGAACGCCGGCCAGCCGCTCATCGCCACCCAGCCCCACCTGCGTTCGCTCACGCGCCTCACGCTGCAGGAGACCACGCCCGAGGTGCTCTCCGGCGCGGATGTCGTCTTCCTAGCTCTGCCGCACGGCAGGTCGGGCGAGATCACGGCCGAGCTTCCGGATGACGTGGTCGTCATCGACTGCGGCGCCGATCACCGGCTGACCGACCCGGTGGCGTGGGCCGAGTTCTACGGAGGCGAGTACTTCGGGGCGTGGAACTACGGGCTCCCCGAGCTGATCCTGGACGGCGGCTCCGCCCGGCAGCGCTCCAACCTCGTCGGCGCCACCCGGATCGCGGTCCCGGGCTGCAACGTGACCGCGATCACGCTCGGGCTGGCCCCGGGAATCGCGGCGGGAATCATTGAGCCGCACGACCTGGTCTCCGTGCTGGCGGTTGGCACCTCGGGTGCGGGCAAGAGCCTGAAGTCCGAGCTGCTGGCGAGCGAGATCGCCGGCTCGGCGTCCGCGTACCAGGTGGGCGGCATCCACCGGCACACCCCCGAGATCGTCCAGAACCTGGCCGCCGCGGGAGGAATCGGCGTCAGCATCTCGTTCACGCCGGTGCTCGTGCCGATGTCTCGCGGGATCCTGGCCACCTCGACCGCGCGGCTCGCGCCTGGCGTCTCGGGGCACGACGTGCGGGAGGCCTGGGTGTCGGCGTACGCGCATGAGACCTTCGTGCACGTGCTCCCGGAGGGCCAGTTCCCGAAGTCCGGCGACACCACTGGTGCGAACACCGCGCTCGTCGGGCTCGCCGTCGATGAACGAGCGGGTCGTGTTGTCGCGATCAGCGCGCTCGACAATCTCGTCAAGGGCACCGCGGGCGCCGCCATCCAATCGGCCAACATCGCTCTCGGTCTCCCCGAGGCGACCGGCCTTCCCCTGAACGGAGTAGCGCCGTGAGCGTCACTGCTGCAGCCGGATTCGAGGCCGCAGGCGTGCGCGCGGGCCTGAAAGCCTCCGGCAACCTCGACCTCGCCCTCGTCGTCAACCGCGGCCCGTTGAACGCCGCGGCCGTGGTCTTCACCAGCAACCGTGCGCAGGCCAACCCGATCATCTGGTCGAAGCAGGTCATCGCCGACGGCGAGGTGAGTGCGATCGTGCTCAACTCCGGCGGCGCGAACTGCTTCACCGGATCGCAGGGCTTTCAGACCACGCACGCCACGGCCGAGGCGGTGGCCTCCGAGCTCGGGGTGAGCGCCGGCGATGTGCTGGTCTGCTCCACCGGGCTGATTGGCGAACAGCTGCCTCGTGACAAGCTGGTGGCGGGCGTCTCGGCGGCTGCGGTGGCGCTGACAACAGACGGAGGGATGGATGCCGCGGCCGCCATCATCACAACAGACACCCATGCGAAGACCGCGGTGGTGTCGCGCGCGGGCTGGAGCCTCGGCGGGATGGCGAAGGGGGCCGGAATGCTCGCTCCCGGACTCGCGACGATGCTCGTCGTCATCACGACCGACGCGGCGCTCGATTCGCCCGCACTCGACTCCGCGTTGCGCGCGTCCACCCGCGTCAGCTTCGACCGGCTGGACTCCGACGGCTGCATGTCGACTAACGACCAGGTCACGCTGCTGGCGAGCGGAGCATCCGGAATCACCCCGTCGACGGACGACTTCACCGTCGCTCTCACCGAGCTGACCCGTGAACTGGCTCGCCAGCTTCAAAGCGACGCCGAGGGTGCGAGCCACGACATCGCGATCGAGGTCGTCAACGCCGCCACTGAGGACGATGCCGTCGAGGTCGGGCGTTCGGTCGCCCGCAACAATCTGTTCAAAGCGGCGGTGTTCGGCAACGATCCGAACTGGGGCCGGGTGCTGGCCGCGATCGGAACGACACAGGCGCCGTTCGACCCGTACGCGGTCGACGTGTCGATGAACGGCGTGCGGGTCTGCTCCGATGGTGCGCCCGATCGCCCGCGCGACGAAGTGGATCTCACGCCGCGCGCGGTTCACGTGCTGATCGACCTGAAGGCGGGCGACGCCACCGCGACGATCCTGACCAACGACCTCACGCATGACTACGTGCACGAGAACTCGGCGTACGCCTCGTGAACGCGGATCTCGACAAGCTCGATCAGCGCAGTCCCGATCTCGACAAGCTCGATCAGCGCAGTCCCGATCTCGACAAGCTCGATCAGCGCAGTCCGGATCTCGACAAGCTCGATCAGCGAGGAGTCGCGAATGACCCGCGCCTCGCCGATGCCGAGATCAAGGCCGGCACTCTCATCGAGAGCCTGCCCTGGCTGAAGCAGTTCGCCGGTCAGATCGTGGTGGTCAAGTTCGGCGGAAACGCGATGGTCGACGAGTCCCTGCAGCGCGCCTTTGCCGAGGACATGGTGTACCTGCGCCACGTCGGCCTCAAGCCGGTCGTCGTGCACGGCGGGGGCCCGCAGATCACGGCGATGCTCGAGCGGCTCGGCATCCCGAGCGAGTTCGTCGGCGGATACCGCGTGACGACTCCGGAGACGATGGATGTCGTGCGCATGGTCCTGACCGGCCAGGTCAGCCGGGAGCTGGTCAGCCTGATCAATGAGCACGGACCGCTCGCTTCCGCGATCTCGGGAGAGGATGCCGGCCTGTTCCGCGGCTCCCGTCGCGGCGCCCTGGTCGACGGCGAGCTCATCGACATCGGCCTGGTGGGCGACGTGGTCGAGGTGGATCCCGCCGCGGTGCTCGCCGAGGTGAACGCAGGGCGGATCCCGGTGGTCTCGTCCATCGCGCCCGACATCGAGGTCCCGGGGCAGTCGCTCAACGTGAACGCCGATTCGGCGGCCGCGGCGCTCGCCGTCGCGCTCGGCGCCGCGAAGCTCGTCGTTCTCACCGACGTCGAGGGCCTCTATCGCGACTGGCCTCACCGCGACTCGCTCGTCTCGGTGATCGACACCGCCGAGCTCGTCGGCCTGCTCCCGCAGCTCGAGAGCGGCATGATCCCCAAGATGACCGCGTGCCTCGAGGCGGTCAGTGGGGGGGTCCCCAAGGCGGCGATCATCGACGGTCGTCGCCCGCATTCCATCCTGCTCGAGATCTTCACGGACGCCGGAATCGGCACGGAGGTGGTGCCAGCATGAGCACCAAAAGAACGCTGGACGAGCCCGTCAACACCACTCTCAATTCGCTGGTCGAGCCCGTCGAGACCACTGCCGACTTCGCCGACCGCCTCGGTGCCGTCGGCATGAAGTCGATCCCGCGTCCCCTGGCTGTCCTCGCGCGCGGCGAGGGCGCCCGGGTCTGGGACGTCGAGGGCACCGTGTATCTCGACTTCCTCGCCGGCATCGCCGTCAACGCGCTCGGACACGCACATCCGGTCTTCGTGGATGCCGTCGCGACGCAGGCAGCCACCCTCGCGCACATCTCCAATTACTTCGCCTCCCAGCCCGAGGTCGAACTGGCGGAGCGCCTCGTGCGCCTCACCGGTGGATCGCGCGTCGTGTTCGGCAACTCGGGCGCCGAGGCCATCGAGGCTGCCATCAAGCTGGCCAGGCTGACCGGTCGACCGAGGATCCTCGCGCTGCAGAACTCGTTCCACGGCCGCACCACCGGGTCGATGGCGCTGACCGGCAAGCCGGCCATGAGCGCGCCATTCGGGCAGCTGATGCCGGGCATCCAACACCTGCCGACCACCATCGATGCCCTGGAGGGAGCGATGGGCGACGACGTTGCCGCCCTCGTTGTCGAGCCGATCAAGGGCGAAGCAGGAGTCATCGACCTTCCCGATGGGTACCTCCAAGCCGCCCGTGAGCTGACCGAGCGACACGGCGCCCTGCTGATCCTGGACGAGATCCAGACGGGTGCCGGCCGCACGGGGGACTGGTTCGCCTTCCAGCACGAGCTGCACCACGGAATCGTGCCCGACGCCATCACCCTCGCGAAGGGCATCGGCGGCGGCTTCCCGATCGGCGCGCTGGTCACCTTCGGGGCGGCGAGCGAGCTCTTCCAGCCGGGTCAGCACGGCACGACGTTCGGCGGCAACCCGCTCGCGACCGCCACCTCGAATGCGGTGCTCGGCGAGATCGAGCGCGCCGGGTTGGTCGAGAACGCGCGCGTGCGCGGTGATCAGCTGCGCGCGGCGATTCTCGGGATCGGGTCCCCGCTCGTCACCGACATCCAGGGGAGGGGGCTGCTGCTCGGTATCGGTCTGACCGGACCCCTGGCCGGCGCTGTCGCCGCACGGGCCCTCTCGCTGGGACTGATCGTGAACGCGGCGACGGAGAACCGCATCCGGATCGCGCCGCCCCTCATCATCGGAGATCGCGAGATCGCGGACTTCATCCGGTTGTTCGCAGCCGCCCTCGACCTTCCCGATTCGACCGACGGAGCACCCGCATGACTCGCCACTTCCTTCGCGACGACGACATCAGCCCTGCGGAGCAGACCGAGATCCTCGACCTCGCGGAGACGATCAAGGCCGACCGCTGGGGTCTTACCCCCCTTGCCGGCCCGCAGACCGTCGCCGTGATCTTCGACAAATCATCGACCCGCACACGGGTCAGCTTCGCGGTCGGGATCGCGGATCTCGGCGGCAGTCCACTCATCATCTCGACCGCGAACAGTCAACTCGGCGGCAAGGAGAGCCCCTCGGACACGGCCCGCGTGTTGGAGCGGCAGGTAGCGGCGATCGTCTGGCGCACCTACGCGCAGTCGGGGCTCGAGCAGATGGCGCTCGGAACGACGGTTCCCGTGGTCAACGCGCTCAGCGACGAATTCCACCCGTGCCAGCTGCTCGCCGACCTGCTGACGATCCGCGAGCACAAAGGCACGCTCGCCGGACTCACGCTCGCTTTCCTGGGAGACGGCGCGGACAACATGGTGCACTCCTACCTTCTCGCCGGCGCAACCGCGGGGATGCACGTCCGCGTCGCGTTCCCGTCCGAATTCGCGCCGATTCCGTCTGTCGCCGCAGATGCCGAGCGCATCGCCGCTGCGACAGGCGGGTCCGTTTCGCTGCTTTCCGACCCGCGCGAGGCCGTCACAGGGGCCGACGTCGTGGTCACCGACACCTGGGTCTCGATGGGGAAGGAAGAGGAGAAAGCGCATCGTGTGAGCGTGCTCGGCGCCTACCAGGTCACACCGGAGCTCATGTCACTCGCACGCCCGGACGCCCTGTTCCTGCACTGTCTGCCAGCCGACCGGGGCTACGAGGTCGACGCGTCCGTCATCGACGGTCCGCAGAGTGTTATCTGGGACGAGGCGGAGAACCGCCTGCACGCTCAGAAGGCATTGCTGGTGTGGCTGCTCGAGCGCGCCCGGTGATGCGGTTCAACCGCCGTAGTTCTGCACGAAATTCGGGTCGGACAGGATGACCGAGAAAATGACGACCCAGAAGATGATCGCGGCGGCGAGTCCGGTCGCGAGCGGCACCCAGAAGACGACGATCCGTCCGCGCGCGAGCAGCAGGATGCTGAGGCCGACGGCGATGACGAAGAGTGCGATGTGGCTGATCGCGAGGATCGCCGGAGCGGACCCGACGCTGCCGGAGAATCCGCCGAAACCGGCGCTCTTCATGGTTTCGTCAAGCAGCGAAGGCGTCGCGAAGATCGCTGCGTACCCGAGACCGGCGACGGTGCCGAACAGTCCCAGAACCAGCAGGATGATCGTGAGCACGAGGTCCCAGGTGCGTCGCTTCCGTGCCGGAGGCGCATACCCGGGAGCTGCCGTGGGGGCACCCGCGGCCGGAACGCCGTACATGTTGCTCGGCGTCGCCTGTGGCGAGTATCCCGGGATCCCATATGGATTACCCCGAGCAGTCGTGACGGGTGGTGCCGGCGGAAC
>JALYHS010000165.1 GCA_030776385.1 Actinomycetota bacterium | reverse complement strand
CCCAGAGGTCGCAGGTTCAAATCCTGTCCCCGCAACGAATGTCAGAAGGTCCCGGATCGCGAGATCCGGGACCTTCTGTGTTTCCTGCTCGTCCGCGACCCACGCGCGTAGGATCACGTGATGACGGAGTCGAGTCCACCGGTTCGCCCGGCCCGTGCCTCGGCCCGTGCCCTCACCGCAGGGATCGTGGCGATCGTGCTCTCCCTCGGCGGAGGTGGCGTCATCTCGTTGCTCGGCAATGGACCGCTTCCGATCGACGTCGCCTGGTTCGACTTCAGCAATCGCACGCGCTCGCCGCAGATTCTGGCGGTGTCGCTGTTCCTCAACGACGCGGGAGCTCAGCTCATCGTCGGGGTGGTCGTTCCCATCGTCGTCGCCATCCTGTTCGCGTTGCGTCGCCGGGGCTGGGCCGCGGTCGCCGTGTTGCTCTGCGGGATCTCGAGCGCTCCGCTCGTGAACGGGATCAAGTCGGTGCTCGAACGTCCGCGCCCCGATCATCACCTGGTGTCGGTGTCGCTCAGCGCGTACCCGTCCGGGCACGTCGCCAACCTGACCGCGGTGATCGTCGTCATCGCGCTCCTCCTCGGAAAACGCTGGTTCGGGGCGGTGGCCGTTGTGCTCGTCGCCGCCATGGCGCTCAGCCGCACCTACCTCAACGTGCACTGGATCACCGACGACATCGGTGGCCTGCTGCTCGGCGCCGGTCTCGCGCTCGTCGTCTGGGGGGCGCTCGCCGGTCGTATCCGAGCCGAGCACCCGTCGCCGTCCTCCGCATGAGGCATTCGGTCAGTGGAGCGGACGTCTCCGCTCCGGAACCAGCCGCCCACACGGCACAGACACCTGCCATCCCAGTGTCTCGTTCAGCGCGACTCGGGAGCTGGACGGCAGCGTCTCACAGGCCTCGGCAGCGGCCGCGAGTTGCGGCTGCCAGGCGGGTCCGCTCCACCGTCGAGTGTCTTGCGGAATGAACTGCAGCAGCACCGACAACATCAACAGCGCGCTCACCCCCGCGAGCACCCGCACCGCAGTCATCGAGGTGCCTCGCGGCCTCAAGCGGCGTCGAGCGACGGCCACGGCGAGGGCCACGAGTGGGACGGCAGCCAGCATCATCGACGGGACCACGCCGTAGCGGACCAGCCAGAGTTGCTCGAGTCCCGCGCGAGTGAGGGTCGCGTAGTCGTAGAAGGGATGCGGGTTGGCGACGACCGAAGCCGTGTAGATCAGGATGGAACCGAGTGCCAGCGCGATCACGGCCTGACGCTGGATCGGACGCCCGTGGCGCAGCACGAACACCAGCGACGCGACGAGCGGGAGCAACAGCAGAATGCCCACGAGCGGTCCCGTGGCCGCTGCCACCGGGCCGATGGAGGTCTGGGGGACGGCCAACGGCATCACCGCGTTGATCAGATAGCCAAACGCGATCGAGAGGGGGCTGTCGCTCGGATTCCCCGAGCCGCCCCGTGGGAACGTCAGCGCGACCACGGCCTGAGCTGCCATGCCCAGCAGTAGGGCCGCCCGCACCGGCATCCGCCGCCGATCCCGGAGGCGCACAAGCAGGAGGGGAAGCAGGAACAGGCTCTGCACCTCGGTGAGCGCGCCCAGCAGCGCGACGGCGGCGAGCCCGATCGACTCGCCCCGTCCGCGCGGGCGTGCGAGCGCGATCCAGAACAGCGCGAACAGGAAGAGCGAATGGAGGTTCGCCGCGTTCCCCAGGACCTCCCGCGGCGCGAGCGGAGCCACCACGATCAGCGAGGCGATGGCGACCCGCGCCGGAACCCAGCGCACGACATCCCGAGTCGCGACGAAGACCGCGGCGGCAAGCACCCCGGCGACCAGGCACGAGCCCGCCGTCATCGCGATCGCCCAGCCGGAGACGGGGACGAAGGAGACCACGAACGAGGCGAGCAGTCGCGGGACCGTGTGCAGATACCCCGCGTACGGGACCACCAGCGACTCGAGGGGTCCGCCGTCGATGGCGCCCTGCAGGAATTCGCGGCCGTCCTCCGCCCACAGTGTGTCCCGGGCGAGTGGCGGGATGCGCAGCCAGGCCGCCACCGAGGCGAGCATCGCGAATCCCGCGAGAAGCAGCAGCGGATGGCGCGCGACGGCGTCCTGCCACCGGGGCGCCACGATCCGGCCCCCGGAGCTGCGTTCCGGCGCGAGCAAGCTCATACGGCAAAGATTGTCGGGGCCTTCGGAGATTTCCCCCAGAAACTGCTGACAGTGCGACCGGTGAGTCAGCAGCCAGCACCCGGCC
>JALYHS010000164.1 GCA_030776385.1 Actinomycetota bacterium | reverse complement strand
GGTTTCGGCCGCCGGCGACGGCAAGTCGTCGACGCGGCAGATCACCTGGTTGCCGTAGTCGGCCGTGCCTGCGGTGGTGATTTTCGCGGCCTTGAGCACGTCGGCGGCGATCCCGGCAGGAGCACAGGCCGTGATCGGCTTGTGGCCGAGAGTGTTGAACTCGACGACGACGGTGACATTGGCGCAGGGCCTCGCCGTCGTGGCGGAGGGTGCTGGCGTCACTGCGGCGCCGGGCGAGGTGCCAGCCGAGGTGCTGGCGCAGCCGGACAGGGCGAGCACCACCAGGAACGGCGCGAAGGCGATGGACGCTCGGAAACGGGGCAGTGCGGTCACGCGGGGATCTCCCTGGAGGTGAGGAGCCCTACCTCGCCAAGCACGGCGAGAGGGGCGTCTGAACGGTTGAAGGTGTAGAGATGGATGCCGGGGGCGCCCCCCGCAAGAACGTCTCGTGCCAGCTGAGACGCCTGCGCGATCCCCACGGAGGCCGGGTCGTCGCTCGTCTGCAGATCGTGCAGGAGCCGGGTGGGCATCGCCTCGCCGGTCAACTCGAGGATGCGGTGCAGGCGTTTTTCGCTGAGCACGGGCATGATGCCCGGCAGGATCGGCATGGTGACTCCTGCCGACCGCGCATCCGCCACGAAGCCGAGATAGTCATCCGCTTCGAAGAAGAGTTGCGTGATCGCGAGGTTCGCGCCCGCCGCCTCCTTGGCGAGGAGGGTGTCCAGATCCTGCGCGCGCGAACGCGAACGCGGATGCCCGTTCGGGAACGCGGCGACGGCGATGGTGACCTTGCGGCCCGAGCCCAGTCGGCGCGCCCCCGGAAAACCGGGGACCTCGTGAGTGAGGAACGGCTCGCGCTCGGTCTGGACCGCATGGATCAGCTGCACCAGCTCGCTGGCGCTGCCGAAATCACCGAGAATCAACTCGTCTTCCGGTACACCCTCGGGAGGGTCTCCGCGCAGCGCTAGGAAACTCGTCACCCCGGCGTCGAGGAACTCGCGCACCAGCTGCGACGCCTCCGCGAACGAGGAACCGACCGCGGTGAAATGCGCCATCGGTGAGATCGTGGTCTCCCGAAGCAGCTGCCGCAGTACGTCGAGCGATGAATCCCGCGAGGCTCCGTTCGCCCCGTATGTCACCGAGATGAAGTCCGGACCGGCTGCCACCAGGTGCGTGAGCGCGCGCTGCAGCGACTCGGCCGCGGCGGAGGAGCGCGGCGGATAGAGCTCGAAGGAGAACCCGGATCGCGAGACTTCGGAGTGCGCGGAAGGCACACCGGACTCCACGGGGGTGTGCTCGAGCTCATGTCCAGCCATCGGCCCTCCACCTGTGACGCGAGCGCGCCAGCTGCAGTGGGGCGGGTGCCGGGCTCGGCTGTCGCTCCGTGCCACGCGGTTCGCGCGACATCCTCTTCACCTTATCGCGAACCGTCCGGCAGACGGCCTCGCACACCGCCGCCTAGGCACCCACGACGGCCCGTTCTCGCAGCGCGCGGGTCGCGGCGAGCATGTTCTCGAGCGACGCGACCGTCTCCGAGTACCCGCGGGTCTTCAGGCCGCAGTCCGGGTTCACCCAGAGCTGACGCTCCCGGATCGAGCCGAGCGCGATCTCGAGCAGTTCGGTGACCTCGTCCACGCTGGGCACCCGGGGAGAGTGGATGTCGTAGACCCCCGGTCCGATGCCGCGGGCGAAGTGGCTGCGCTCCAGCTCGGGGACGACGTCCATCCGGGAGCGGGCCGCCTCGATCGAGGTGACGTCGGCATCCAGCCCATCGATGGCGTCGAGCACGACGCCGAACTCCGAGTAGCAGAGGTGGGTGTGGATCTGCGTCGCGTCGGCCACCCCGGATGTCGCCAGCCGGAACGACTTCACGGACCAATCGAGATACGCCGCCTGATCGCGCCTTTTGAGCGGCAGGAGTTCACGAAGTGCGGGCTCATCCACCTGGATGATGCCGATCCCGGCGGCTTCCAGATCGGCGATCTCGTCCCGTAGCGCGAGGGCGACCTGGTTGGCGGTCTCCCCCAGCGGCTGATCGTCCCGTACGAACGACCACGCCAGGATCGTGACGGGACCCGTCAGCATCCCCTTGACGTGCTTCTCGGTGAGGCCCTGCGTGAATGTCGACCATCGCACCGTGATCGGCGCTGGCCGCGAGACGTCGCCCCAGAGGATGGATGGGCGCGTCGCGCGCGAACCGTATGACTGCACCCAGCCGTTCCGCGTCACCGCGAAGCCGTCAAGGTTCTCGGCGAAGTACTGCACCATGTCGTTGCGCTCCGGCTCGCCGTGCACGAGCACGTCGAGGCCGATGCGCTCCTGAAGAGCTACCACGTCGCGGATCTCCTGCTCGAGGAAGCCCTCGTACGCGGCCTCGTCGATCTCGCCCTTCGCGAAGCGGGAGCGGGCGGCCCGGATCTCGCCGGTCTGCGGGAACGACCCGATTGTCGTGGTGGTGAGCGTCGGCAGGCCGAGAGCGGCGTCCTGCGCCTCCTGGCGTACGGAATACGCGCTGCGACGGAACGCGGAGTCGTCAAGTCGGGCTGCTCGTGCCCGCACCGACCCGTCGCGCACTCCGGCTGCATGGTGGCGACCGTCGAGGGCGCTGGTGGCAGCATCAATTTCGGTCTGGATGGCGCCGCGGCCCTCGCGCAGGCCACGGGCGAGTACGGCCACCTGACCCACTTTCTCGTCGGCGAAGGCCAGCCAGCTCAGCAGCTCCGCCGGGAGCTCGGTCTCGCCGGCGAGCGTGTGCGGCGTGTGGAACAGGCTCGTCGAGGTGCCGACCGACACGTTCGGCGAGACGGCGCGAAGCGCCTCGAGCTTGTCGAAGGCCGCGAACAGATCGCCCCGCCAGATGTTGTGACCGTCGATCACGCCGCCGACCAGAACCTTGTTCGTGTGCGGCGCGGTCGGGACGGCGCCCCTCACCAGGTCGAGCGCGATCGCGTCGATCGGCGCGGCCTCGAGCACCGGGAGTGCGTCGTCAAGCGAACCGTATGGAGCGGCGACCAGGATGCCGAGCGGGCGCTCCGCGCCGAGTTCCTCGTATGCGCTCCGAGCGGCGGTCAGCACCTCGCCGCGCTCGGCCGGAACCGACTCGCTGACGAGAGCCGGCTCATCCAACTGCACCCATTCGGCACCGGCATCGGCGAGCTTCTGGAGCAGCTCGGCGTAGACCGGGAGCAACTCGTCGAGTTTCGAGATCGGACGGAAGCCCTCGGGCGCAGTGTCGGACGCCTTGCTCAACAGCAGGAACGTCACCGGGCCGACGATCACCGGACGGGTGGTGAAGCCGGCCGCCTTCGCCTCGGCGACCTCGCGCACCAGGCGGTCGCTCGCCAGGTGGAACCTGGTGTCCGGACCGATCTCAGGCACGAGGTAGTGGTAGTTCGAGTCGAACCACTTCGTCATCTCGAGCGGGGCGCGGTCGCCCTCGCCACGGGCGAGCGTGAAGACGCCGGCGAGGTCGAGCGAGCCGTTGGCATCCACCAGTTCGGCGAAGCGCGTCGGCACGGCTCCGACCATCACCGCGGCGTCGAGCACCTGGTCGTAGTACGAGAACGCCTCAGGAATCGAGGAGTCGGTCGTGCCGAGACCCAGCTCGAGCAGCCGCTCCCGAGTCGCGGTGCGGAGGCCTGCTGCCGTGGCTTCGAGCTGGGCGACGGTGATCTTGCCGCCCCAGAAGGCCTCGATCGCGCGCTTCAACTCGCGATTCGGGCCGATGCGGGGGTAGCCGAGGATCGTGCCAGAAGGGAAGGGCGCGGCGGGGAAGGGTGTGATGGCGGTCATGTCGTTCGTCCTTGCTGCAAAGCGGGGCGAAGAGGTGCGCGCGGGATCGCCGGGATGTCCGTCCCCGATCCGAATGCCGCCACGAGCTTCTCCGCCTCGTCCGTCCGTCAGCACCGGGAGAATCCACGGATGCCGTCTGGAGCGGGTGCCGGGCTCGGCTTTCGCACCGCGTCGCTGATCGCGACGCTTGGCGGCCACGCTACCGCCCCGAGGCGAGCGGGACCGGTCGCGGCGGGAGTGTTGCGGAGTGTGACGCTGGCCGTTGCCGGGGTGCCTAATCGGAGTTCGCGCTCGGTCGCAGCACGAGGTACCAGAGCAGCATCACCAGAATCGTGGCCGCACCCCCCAGGC